>DATKRS010000015.1 GCA_035532035.1 Candidatus Dormiibacterota bacterium | reverse complement strand
CGCGGAGAGCACGCGATCCTGCTTCAGAACGTCGGGCTTCGAGTAGACGTGGTGGTCGTTATAGAGTATGGGTATTTGCCCCGACGGCGGAGAGCCGAAGTTGGGCGGCGGCGCCTGATCCGAGGCCTGCGCGAGCGCATTGGGTCCAATGTTGCCATGCGTTGCAGAGGCCGATGGAGCAGCGACCGCGTTGAGTCCGAGACCGGCTGCGAGCAGCGCGGTGAGGATCCCGATGCTCAGTCGCTTCAAAGCTTCCTCCTAGGTTGAGAAGATGAGGACCTCGGGTTGTCCCTCAGTGCTCCAACGCTGAAGCAGCAGCCCTGGCCGCCGCACCGGTCCTCGGTCACGTCGGCCCCGGGCCACCCAGAGGGCAATCCTTGGCATCACTTCGGGAGGCTGGTTAGCCCCCCTGCTAGGAGAGCTTTTCCTGCAACTTCGAGAGGAACTTTGACCGCTCGATGATGTACCGCTCATGGCTGCCCTCGGCCACTGCTTCCTGCTCGTCGAAAACCCTCACGGCGAAGGTGACCCGGGGGCCGTCGATCGTGACGATCTCGACCTCGATTTTGACGATGAACCCCACGGGGACGGGCTCCCGGTGCTCGAGCTCGATGTGGGTGCCCAGGCTGACGCGGCCTTCCTCTAAGAATGGCGCGAGGCAGTCGGTCGCCGCTTGCTCGATCATCTGGACGAGCACCGAGGTGGCGAGGACGTCCACGCCCTTGTTGCCGGCGTGCTCGGCGGTCATCCACTCCTCGACGCGGCTCTGCAGGCTGTGCGAGCGGCCGATGTCGAGCTTTGCCATCGTGGGGGGACCGATACGTCGGCACTTCCGGAGCTTCCTAGAGGATGCTTGAGGTTTTTGTGCTGCGGATTGAATCATGCGGGGCCGTCGGAGGGTATTCACCCCAGCCGACACATATGAGAACAGGGGAGATATGCACCATCACCGTTTGACTGCGGCGGCGCTTGCTGCGCTCGTCTTGGCTGCGTGCGGCCAACGTGGAGGCTCGCAAGCCGCGCCGCCACTCAACGTCGACGTAGCCGCGGCAAAGCGCCAAGACATCGCGACGTATATCACGCTCGACGGCCAGATCGCGCCGCTCGAGCAGTCGTCGCTCGCCTTTCAGCAGAGCGGCGCGATCACCGGCGTCTACGTCAACGTCGGCGATCGCGTTCGCCGCGGCGAGCTGCTGGCGCGCATCGACGACTCGTTGCTGCGCGCGCAGTACGCCCAAGCGCAGGCCGCGTATCGCCAAGCGTCGGCAACGGCGCGTGGAGCGGTGATCGGTCTGCCGGTGGCACAGACGCAAAACACGACCGCCCTCTCGACCGCGAGAGCGGCATATCAAAACGCGCGCATGGTCTTCGACCAAGACAGCGCGCTCTTTCGCCAAGGATACGTCTCGCAGCAGACGTTGGAGGCCGCGCGCTCCGCGCTCGTCCAGGCGCAGAGCGCGTACCAAAGCGCCACGATGGGCGTACGCAACAACGTCGTCGCCGGCGAAAACGTAAAGGCATCGCTCGCGAGCGCCCAGAGCGCACAGGCCCAAGCCGGCTTGCTCGAGACCGAGATCGGACAGACGTATCTGTACGCTCCCTACGACGGCGTCATCACCGCGCGGCTGATGGACCCTGGGTCGCAAGCCGGACCCCAAGTTCCCGTGCTCGACATCTCTCGCGTCAGCACCGTGTGGATCAACGTCAACGTTCCCGACTCGGACCTGGCGTACGTGACGCCCGGCAAGCTGCTCGTCTTCAGCACGGATTCGCTGCCTGGGCGCTCGTTCCACGGGCGCATCGCGGCGGTCAATGCGGTGCCGACGGCGGGCACGCTCTCGTACCTCGCGCGTATGAATCTTCCTAATCCCGACAGCCTGCTGCGCGGAGGGATGCTCGTCAACGTCGTCATCACGCAGGCGCGCCGGAGGGGCGCGATCGTCGTTCCGCGATCCGCCGTTTCGCAGACGGGCGCCGGAACGTTCGTGTATGCGGTCCACGGCAACGTCGCCTCGCAGGTACCGGTTCGTCTCGGCCTGGAAACCGATACGCTCGCTCAAGTGATCAGCCCGAGGATCGTGCCTGGCACCTTGGTCATCACGACGCGCCCAGACGCGCTACGCGACGGGAGCGCGGTTGCCGTGGCGGGAACGCCCGCCCCGTGAGTATTCGTCTTGCAGCATTGCTCGCGCTGGCTGCGGTCGTCGCGCCGCCGTTTGCGCGCGCGCAGAACCCGATACCGATTCCTACGCCGGTCCCCACGCCCGCGGCGACGCTGTCGCCGCTGCCCTATCCTGCCTACGGCACGCCTGCGCCAGACGTTCAGCTCCTCGTGCCGCATACCGGCGTTCCGCCGCGCGTTTCGCTCTCGCAGGCAATCGACATCGCCGTCGCGGTCTCGCCGACGTTTGCTTCGCAGCGAGCGGTCTACAGCGAGCTTCGCGCGCGTTACAGCGCCGAGCAGCAAGCGCTCTTTCCCGCGATCAGTGCGAACGGCTCGTGGGAGAAGAGTTTCGCCGGCGGCTCCTCGCGCTGCAATCCGTCAATCCCGACAACTTGCACGACCTCGACGCAGATCACGACGGTCGAGAGCGCGGGCTACACCGTGTCGCAGTTGATCTTCGACGGCGGCCGCGTGATCTCGGCGATCCGCGCGGCAAAAGAGTCAGACATCGCGGGGCGCGGCACGCTTCTACGCGAGCTCGATACCCTCGGGTACGACGTCGCGCAATCCTACTATACGGTGTTGCAAGACAAAGCGCTCATCGACGCGGATCGGCAGCTCGTGCACGAGTTCGAAACCTCCGAGAACGCCGTGCGGGCGCAGATTCGTAACGGCGTCTCGGCGCTCTCGGCGCTAGCGCAAGCAGAGTATCAAACGGCAAAGGCTCGAGGCGCGCTCGTCCAGGCGCAAGGCGCCGAGATCACGGCGCAAGGTCAGTTCGCGACGCTGCTCGGGCTCGACGCAAACACGGAGATCGTCCCGGAGGCGCTCGGTGCGGACACCTACACCGCCACGCCGACGTACGCGAAATCATTGCAGCAGGCGTTGCTCCTGCGACCAGACTACCAGTCCGCGCAGCACACCGTGATCGCAGACCGCGATAATCTGCGCTACGCGGAGCTCGCGCGCGTGCCAACGATCACCGGGTCGTGGAACGACTCGACGGCGCGCCAGTTTCCGGCGCTTCCTCCACCGTACGGCAACAACGGCCACTGGCAGCCGGCGCGATCGCTGGGAGCGACGATCACGTTCCCGATCTACGATCAAGGCTTGACCTGGTATAATACAGAGGTCGCGAAGTACACGCTCGACGAGGCGAACGCAGCGCTCGCGCTGGCGAAGCTCACGGTCGAGTCGGACGTGCGCTCGGCGCTGGCGCAGCTCTTCTCCGCTCGAGCCAATCTCGTTCAAGCCCACTCCGAGCTTTCGAGCGCGCAAGTCAGCATGCAGGCGGCGCAGGCGAGCTACCGCGTCGGCGTCGGGACGATTCTCGACCTCGTCACCGCCGAGGCGAACCTCGCCACGGCGCAGAGCGACTACATCACGGCGCTCTACGGCGTGCGCACCGCAGAGCAAAACTACCTCTACGCGACAGGCTTGAGCGACCTACGGCTCTGAGCGTGCGGTGAACGCGAGCGTCCCGGCGAACGTCTCCGACCCCGTCAACGCGGCGATTCTTGCCGTCTCGGAGGACCGCCTCACGGGATTTCAGGAGGATCCGTTCGGGGAGATCGCCGCGCGCAGCGGCATCGACGTCGAAACCGTCATCGACCGAATCACTGCGATGCTGCGTGCTGGCACGATTCGCCGCATTCGTCAGACGCTGATGGCGACGAACCTGGCGCGGGGTGCACTCTGCGCTTGGGAAGTTTCGAACGATCAGCTCGACGCCGCGTTCGCGTACATGGTGCGCGACGATCCGTTTTCCGGTCACGTCGTCATCCGAACGACCGATGCGATATCTGCAGGAAGCACGTACCGCCTATGGACGACGCTAAAGGTGCCGCAGGGATTTTCGCTCGGCAAACATGCGGAGTTTCTTCGCCAGCACGTCGGCGCGACGCGCTTTCGCGCCATGCCCGCGCGCATGCTCTTCACACTCGGCGTTGGCCACGTACGCCGGCGCGGGCTCGAGCCCGGCTCGCGCGCCGAGGCGCTAGCCGAGCCGCTCGACACGGCCGTCGTTTCCTTGACGCAGCTCGAGTGGCGCGTCCTCACGACGCTCAAACGCGAGTTCCGCGCCGAGGAGATCGTCCGCGAGCTTTGGCAGGCGCGCGCCGACGAAGCTGGCGTCGACCTCACGACGTTTTCGCGAACGGCACGCGATCTCAATGCAAAAGGCGTGGTCGGGCGCTTTTCGACCTTTCTCGAGCACGTGAAAGCGACGGCGCAAGGCGAGCGAGTGACGCGCTACAACGCGCTCTTTCACTGGGCGGTGCCGCGCGGGCGCGAAATCGATGCCGGTCGCGAGGTGGGGCGCCATCACGTCATCACCCACGCCTACTGGCGTGAGGGCGGCGAAGAGTTCCACGACGTCAACATCATGGCGGTCGCACACGGCATGGACAAGGAGCTGGTGCTCGCGCACAAGGCCGCAATCGACGCGCATCTGCGAGAGGCCGGCATCGACTTCGCATATACGAACGTCTTTTGGGGAGGCCGCAGCGAGATCAAGCCGTCGGAGATCGTCCCGGCGGCGTACGTCGGGTTCTGCGAGCGTAACGGGCTGGATCCGCGGGAGATGCGGGAGTAAGCGGGCCTCGCACGGCGAAGTCGGCGCCATGAAGCCACTTGCGACCGGCGCCTGCATCCTCGCCCTGATTGCCGCGGGCGGGTGCACCCAGAGCACGACGACCACCACGACGACGAGCGTCGGCTCCGGCCGCGTCAACGCGTGGACGATCCCGCACGTCCTGCGCTATGCAACCGCGGAGGATATCAGCTCCCTCAATCCGGCGTTGAGCCAGCAGAGCACGCTCGGCCTCATGTCGTCGCTCACCGCCGCGTGGCTCGTCAAGTGGGATCGCAACAATCGCCCGATCCCCGAGATCGCGACCGAGGTTCCGACGAAAGCGAACGGCGGCGTCAGCCCCGACGGTTTGACGATCACCTATCACGTTCGCAAGGGCGTTCGCTGGTCGGACGGAGCGCCGCTCAACGCCGACGACGTCGTCTGGTCGATCCACGCGATTCTCAATCCCGCGAATAACGTCGTCAGTCGCACCGGATGGGATCGCATCAAGCGCGTCGACGAGCCGAACAAGTACACGGTGATCCTTCATCTCTCCAGACCGTACTCGCCCTTCGTCGTCGTCTTCTTTTCGAGCGCGGACGCGAACCCGTCGATTCTCCCCAAGCACATCCTCGCCAAGTATCCGAACTTCAACAACGTCCCGTTCGACGCGCTGCCGGTCGGCGCGGGACCGTTCATGTACAAGGCGTGGAATCGCAGCCAAGACGTCGTCATGGTTCGCAACCCCTATTACTGGCGGGGGCAGCCGAAGCTCAAAGAGATCGATTTCGAGATCGTCCCCGACCGTAACACCGTCTTCACGGAGCTACAGGCTCACGCTTTGGACCTCTGGTATCCGATGCCGGGAAACTATTTCGGGCGCATCGCGGAACTGGGTAATGGTTTTAGGTACTTACGGCGGCCGGCGTATCTGTACAACCATATCGACTTCAACGTGAGCCGGCCGGCGGTCAGCGACCCGGTCGTTCGACACGCGCTCGAGCTCGCGATCGATCGCAAGACGCTGCTCGACAAGATCGCGCACGGCGTCGGCATTCTGGAAGAAGAGCCCGCGCCGCCGTCGGCGCCGTACTTCGACCCGAACGTTCCCTTCGTGAACTTCGACATCGCAAAGGCAAACGCGATTCTCGACGCCGACGGCTGGACGCGCGGGTCCGACGGCATACGTCAGAAGAACGGCGTTCGTCTCGCCCTCGAGGTTGCGAGTTCGGCGGGCTCGCCCGACACGGATAGCATGCTCGCACTCATCCAGCAATGGTGGAAGCAGATCGGGGTTGCGATGACGGTGCGCCGCTACGAGTCCTCACAACTCTTCAACACGTATCAAGCCGGCGGCATCGTGTACAACGGCAAGTGGGACGTCGTCTTCTTTGCCTGGGGGAACGACCCGATCGGCGACTACTCGTTCGTCTACGGATGCGACCAAATCCCACCGAACGGGCAGAACGATCTGCACTGGTGCAACCACACGGCGGACGACGCGATGCACGCGCTCTTCACCCACTACGACCAGGCACAGCGCAATGCCGACGACACGATCCTCTTTCAACAACTGGCCAAGGACGTGCCGACGATCGTGACCTACGTTCGTGAAGACGTGTACGCCTACAACCGCGATCTGAAGGGCTTCCACCCGAACTCCGTGACCCCGTTCGACGACTTCATGAACGTAGACATTTAAGTCACCATCCAGAGCGGCTGCCTGCAAGACATCCGCGTCACGTTCATGGACCATCACCAGGTCGAACGGCGCAACTTCGACACCTGCCGGTACGATCTACGGGTGAACAGCTGAAGCCCGGAGAGCCGTGACGCGCACCTCCATGACGGCTCGCGAGCGTCATGGCGGGTGTGCCGACCAAATGGGGCGCGCACTCGATTGCATCGCCGTTCACACGAAATTGGCGCAGGCTTGGCGCAACACCGGGAGGAAGAGAGCCTCGCTTCTTCTATTCTACAGGAGTTCGCGCATGCGCAGTTTTTCATCGATCGTCGCCGTTCTGACCGTCGCCGCTTTTGCGGCTTGCAGCCACGGCAGCTCGTCTTCGTCGTCAACCACGAGCGCGCAAGCGTCGCCGGGCGCCGCCCCGGTAGCCGCTTCGGCCGCACCCGCCGCCGTCTCGCCCGCGCCGGCAGAATCGACCGCCGTCTCGCCCGCGCCGGCAGAATCGACCGCCGCCTCGGCTGCGCCGGCGGCCTCGAGTGCGTCGGAGAGCAATCCGAGCAATTCCGGTGCCACATCGGCGGATCATCCGCTCACCGTCATCAACAATGCCGATCAAGGCATCGAGTACATCAACATCTCCCCGGTGAACAGTAACCAATGGGGCGATGATTGGCTCCAACCCGACCAAGTTCTCGGCCCCGGCAGTCGTATGACATTCACGATCCAGAGCGGCTGTTTGCAAGACATCCGTGTCACGTTCATGGACCACCACCAGGACGAAAAACACAACTTCGACACTTGCCAGTACGACCTTCGGGTGAACAACTAGGCAAGCAACCCAAGGGTCATGCGTACACCCCGTGACGGCTCGCGAGCGTCACTGGGCTGTCGTCGCCCTCAGGCTTTTTAAAGTTTATGCGCTTGGAGTGGGCGCGAATGGCACGCGGTGCTAGAACCAGGGTCTAAGGCTCGGACGGCAGCAGGTCCACACCATCAAGAGCCGACGTCGCAGACGACTCAGGGGGTACAATTTTCAGATCTTCATAATGTCCAAAGCCACCGGCGTAGGAGAACTAAAAGAGTTGTGGGCTTTGACCGATCGTTTATCCGCCGACAGAATGGTGCGATGAATCTGCATTAAGGCAGGTCTGATTTATTCGAGATTACATGGCTTTTGCCAAACCGCGGGAAAGAAATGCTCATGAGCAAGCCGACCCTCGACCAGATAAACGTCGTTTGCAGCGATGTCGACGCGTCGATTGCGTTCTACCACAGACTTGGTGTGGAGATTCCCAATAACCGGGTGTGGCGAACACCTACGGGCGGGCATCATGCCAGCGGTGTAGCCCAGGCAGGGGGTCGCGTGATGGATTTCGATCTCGATTCCACCGCATTCGCGCAACATTGGAACACAGGCTGGAAGGATCGAACAGACGTGAGCGGCCGAGTCGTCATCGGATTTGGAGTGCCTGCGCGCGCGGACGTGGATGGTCTGTACCGCGACATGACCGGCGCTGGATACCGCGGATTGCAAGAACCGTACGACGCTTTGTGGGGCGCACGCTACGCGATCATCGAAGACCCTGACGGAATCGCTGTCGGATTGATGAGTCCCGTGTCGCCGGATAAGAAGTCGCCAACCCCAGATTTGTGATTGCCGGCGTCATGGGATGAGACGAATCCCCATCGTTGAGCGGTATGGGAAGACGACGAGGCGGGCAAAGTTCTTGAGCGAGATGAATCGCGTAATCCCTTGGAAGCGGCTGCGCAGAATCGTGCAGCCGTTTTACTATAAGGAGGCCGATGGCGCCGGTCGAGCTGGAGCGGATGCTGCGCATCTATTTCTTGCAGCATTGGTTCAATCTGAGCGACCCAGCCGTCTCAGAGAGTCCTGAGCGAGGCGTATCCGGCTCGGAGACGCCGCTCGCCGCTCGCCTGGCGCGGCTCCGGCTCAGAGCCAAGGGGCGGTGGGGCCCGCGTAGACCTGCGTATAGAGCGTCTCGGGAGCGGGCAATGGCTCGTTCTCGACCGCGTCGGTCGTCTCGTTGACGAGTCGCGTGATCTCTTCGCGCATCGTCGCGATTTGCGCGACGCTCAAAACGCCTTGTTCGACGAGCCTCTGCTCGAAGCGCGGAACCGGGTCCTTCGCTCGCTCTTGCGCGACCTCTTCGCGCGTGCGGTACGTGCGCTCGTCGTCGTCGGTCGTGTGCGAGAGAAAGCGATAGCACTTCGCCTCCACGAGCGTCGGGCCGCCGCCGGCGACGGCTTTCTCGCGAGCGCGCTCTACGGCACTATAGACGGCGACGGGGTCGAAGCCATCCACAGCGACGCCCTCGAATCCGTACCCTTGCGCGCGTTCGGCGACGTTGGGGTTGCCCATCTGCTTGCTCACGTGCGTCGAGATCGCCCACTGATTGTTCTCGCAGAGAAAGACGACGGGCACCCTGTGGATGGCTGCGAAGTTGACGGCTTCGTGCCACTCGCCTTCGCTCGTCGCGCCTTCGCCGAACGTACAGAGCACGGCGCGATCGCTCTCGGCGCGGTACTTCAACGCGAAGGCCGCGCCGACCGCGTGCGTGCACTGCGATGCAATGATCGACGAGATCGAAGCAATCCCCTTCGATTTGCCGGTGACATGATTGATGATCGAGCGCCCTGCGGTCGTGTCGGTCGCGCGTGCGAACTGCGATCGAAAGAGATCGGCGAGTGAGAACCCGCAGGCCAAGAGGATTCCCGTGTTGCGGTAATACGGATAGAGCAAGTCTTTCCCGCGCACGAACGCCATGCCCGCGCCGGCCTGCACGGCCTCGTGGCCTTCAGAGCCCATGGCGATGCCGATCTTGCCTTGCCGATTCAACTGGAAACCGCGCGTGTCCACGGCGCGCTGCAGGAGCATGTTGCGCAGAAGCGTGACGAGCTGTTCGTCTGAAAGCTCGAGAGCCGGCTTCGGCCGGGTTCTTGCAGCCATGAGCCTTGAGTTGCGACGGCGTCAGGGCCGCCTCCCGCTCGTCCTCTTGGAGCGCGGCTGTCGCGGAGGGAACGGCGGGGAGGCAGCGCACTACGCGGCAATGGTCAACGCGAGAGAGCGCCACGATATCGACTCGTTGACCGACGTCGCGTTTCGGATCTTCGCCGAGCGTGGGTTCGACGCGACGTCGATGGACGAGATTGCCAAAGCTGCCGGCATCACGAAAGCGAGCATCTACCATCACGTGCCGGGCAAAGAGGCGCTGCTTGCGCGAGGGCTTGAGCGTGCGTTGACGGCGCTCTTCGCCGTTCTCGACGAGCCTACCGCGAGAAAAGGGAACGCGCGCGCGCGCTTAGAGGCGATCGTCGTGCGCGTTGCGGAGGTAACGATGCAGTTATTGCCGGAGGTCAGCGTGCTCTTCCGCGTACGCGGCAACTCGAAGACCGAGCGCGCGGCGATGGAGCGCCGGCGCGCATTCGATGCCCACGTGACCGAACTCGTCCGGTCGGCGCAGAGCGACGGAAGCATTCGCTCGGACGTCGATGCCGGGCTTGCGACGCGGCTGGCGTTCGGGATGTCGAACTCGGTCGTGGAATGGTATCGACCCGGCGGGCGCATCGCCGCCTGGCAGATTGCCCGAGCGATCTCACGCGTCGTCTTCGAGGGCCTGGGCGCGATTTGACGGGCTATCGTCGGAAGCGATAAAATAGCGTCGGAACCTACCATTTGGTAGGGAGCGGAGAGATGGAAGAGAGACTGCGCAGCTACGTCTGCGGTCGCTGGTTCGAGGCAGAAACGGGATTCGTCGAGGTGCGCTCGGCGATCGACGGGCACGTCGTGACGCGCGTATCGAGCCAAGGGGTCGATTTCCAAGGCGTGCTCGACCACGCACGCGCCGTGGGCGGACCGGCGCTACGCCGCATGACCTTTCACGAACGTGCGGAGCTCGTAAAACGGCTCGCGCTTCATCTCTCCGAGCACAAGCAACGTTTCTACGAGTTGTCGTTCGATACGGGAGCGACGCAAAAGGACTGTTTCGTCGACGTCGACGGCGGCATCATGACGCTGTTCTCGTTTGCGTCGAAGGGACGCCGCGAGCTGCCGAACGCGCACGTCGCGCTCGATGGTGCGCTCGAGCCGCTCTCCAAGGGCGGCACGTTCTTCGCGCGTCACGTCATGACGCCGCTCCATGGCGTCGCCATCCACATCAACGCGTACAATTTTCCATGTTGGGGCATGCTCGAAAAGCTTGCCCCTGCGATCATCGCAGGCGTACCCCTCGTCGCGAAACCGGCAACGCCCTCTGCATACGTCGCCCACGCCGTGTTCGAGGAAATCGTGCGCTCGGGCATCTTTCCCGAAGGCAGCGTGCAGTTCGTGGCGGGCGGACTTGGTGACGCGCTCGATCGCTTGACGGGGCAGGACGTGGTTTCTTTCACGGGATCCCGCACGACGTCGACGCGGCTGCAAGCCGTGCCCGCCGTACGCGAGAACGCGGTGCGATTCGTTGCGGAGCGTGACTCCCTCAATGCGGCGATCCTTGCGCCCGACGCCGCACCCGGAACGCCCGAGTTCGATCTCTTCGTCAAGGAGATCGTGCGCGAGATCACGACGAAGGCAGGTCAACGCTGCACGTGCATCCGTCGTGCGATCGCTCCCCGCACCTATCTCGACGACGTGCAGCGCGCTCTGACGGAACGGTTGAAGAAGGTCGTCGTCGGAAGCCCGCGCGCCGAAGGCGCGACGATGGGCGCCCTCGTGAGCCTCGCGCAGCGAGACGACGTGCGCGCGCGCGTTGCCGAGCTCGCGACCGAAGCAGCGATCGTCTACGGCGATCCAGCGCACGTCGATTGCGTCGGCGCGGACGATCGATCCGGTGCGTTCATGTCGCCGATCGTTCTGCGCTGCGACCGGCCGCTCGACGCCGCGAAGGTCCACGACGTCGAAGCGTTCGGCCCGGTAACGACGCTGATGCCGTACGACGGCGTCGCGCAGGCGATCGAGATCGCCAATCGCGGCGGGGGGAGCCTCGTTGCTTCGGTCTTCGGCCATGCCGCCGCCGTTGACGACATCGTGCTTGGAATCGCTCCGTTCCACGGACGCGTCCTCGTCGTCGATCGTGACTGCGCGAAGGAGCAGACCGGGCATGGCTCGCCGCTCGCTCCGCTCGTGCACGGCGGGCCGGGTCGCGCAGGCGGCGGTGAGGAGATGGGCGGCGTACGGGGCGTCTTCCACTACATGCAGCGCACGGCCGTGCAGGGCTCGCCGTCGCGGGTGGCATCGGTGAGCGGTCAATGGAATCCGGGCGCGGCCGAACACCCATCGACGCGCCACCCGTTCGAGCTCTCCTTCGAGGCGCTCCGCGTCGGCGAGACGTTCTACACCGGGGCGCGCGAAGTGACGCTCGCGGACATCGAGCACTTCGCACAGTTCACCGGCGACGGGTTCTACGCGCACATGGACGAGGCGGCCGCGAAGGCGAGCCCGTTTTTCGATGGGCGCGTCGCGCACGGGTACCTACTGCTCTCGTTCGCGGCAGGACTCTTCGTGAAGCCCGAGCTCGGGCCGGTTCTCGCGAACTACGGCCTGGAGAGCTTGCGCTTCCTCAAGCCGGTCTATCCCGGCGACACCATGCGCGTACGGCTCACCGTCAAAGAGAAGACGCCGCGCAAAGCGGAGTATGGCGAGGTGCGCTGGTCGGTGACGATCTTCAACCAGAGCGACGAGGTGGTCGCGCAGTACGATCTGCTCACGATGAACGCAACCGAGGCTCACGTGCCGGCGCTGGAGGTCGTCTAACATCTACACGCAGATGAGCGACGGCATCGAGGGGAAGCCGAACGCAGCCGACGAGCGCGAGGACGCATTCAACGCGCGTCTCGATCGATCGGTGAAGATCGAACCGCCGGATTGGATGCCGGAGGCGTACCGCAAGACGCTGGTGCGCCAGATCTCGCAGCATGCCCACTCGGAGATCGTCGGCATGCTGCCCGAAGGAAACTGGATCACGCGCGCGCCGTCGTTGCAGCGCAAAGTGATCTTGCTTGCAAAAGTGCAAGACGAGGCAGGACACGGGCTGTACCTCTACAGCGCTGCGGAAACGCTCGGCACGCCACGCGACGAGATGGTGGAAGCGCTTCACTCGGGCAAAGCAAAGTATTCAAGCATCTTCAACTACCCGACGCTGACATGGGCGGACGTCGGTGCCATCGGATGGCTGGTCGACGGTGCGGCGATCATCAATCAAATTCCCATTACGCGTTGCTCGTACGGCCCCTACGCGCGAGCGATGGTACGCATCTGCAAAGAGGAGAGTTTCCACCAGCGTCAAGGCTTCGATATCATGTGGACGCTCGCGCACGGTACGCCCGCGCAACGAGCCATGGCGCAGGACGCCCTGGATCGGTGGTGGTGGCCGGCGGTGATGATGTTCGGTCCTCCGGACGCGGCGTCGGTGCACAGCGAACAGTCGCTGCGATGGAAGATCAAGCTCTTCACGAACGACGAGCTGCGCCAGAAGTTTGTCGATCAGACGGTTCCACAGTCCGAGCGTCTCGGTCTGACGATTCCCGACCCGGATCTTCGCTGGAACGAGGCCACGCAGCATTACGAGATCGGCGCGGTCGATTGGGACGAGTTCTATCGCGTGATTCGTGGCGACGGCCCGTGCAATCGCGAGCGTCTGCAGGCACGGATCGACGCATGGGAAGACGGCGCGTGGGTGCGCGATGCCGCCGCCGAGCACGCACGCAAGGCCGAAGCGAGGAGCGCTGCATGAGCAAGACGTGGCCGCAGTGGGAGATCTTCGTGCGCAGCGAGGCCGGCCTCGCGCATAAACACGTTGGAAGCCTGCATGCGACCGATGCACGGATGGCGCTCGAGAACGCCCGCGATCTGTATACGCGGCGCAACGAAGGCGTCAGCATCTGGGTGGTCAGGTCCGCCGACGTTCACGCGACCGATCCATCGGAAGGCGAGGCGTTTTTCGAGCCGTCAGAGGACAAGCGCTACCGCCATCCGACCTTCTATCACGTTCCGGAGGGCGTGAAGCACCTGTGACGACCGCGGTCTCCGATTCTCGCGCAGAGTACGTGCTTCGTTTCGCCGACAGCGCTTTGGTGCTGGCGCAGCGGCTGTCTGCCTGGATCGGACACGCGCCGGTCATGGAAGAAGACGTGGCGCTCGCGAACGTGTCACTCGATCTCTTCGGACAGGCGCGTCTGTGGCTAGCCTACGCCGGCGAGCTCGAGGGTGCGGGTCGCGATGAGGACCGCCTGGCCTACCATCGAGACGCACGCGAGTTTCGCAACGTCCTGCTCGTAGAGCGGCCGAACGGAGATTTTGCCGTGACGACGGTGCGCGGCTACTTCTATGATCTCTGGGCGCACTTCGCGCTCGGCGCGCTCGCACGCTCGAGCGACGAGCGCATCGCTGCGATCGCGCAGAAGACGTTCAAGGAGAACGCCTACCATCTGCGCCGCAGCGAAGACTGGCTAGTGCGCCTCGGCGACGGAACGCGAGAGAGCCGCGAGCGCGCGCAGCGCGCCGCGAACGATCTTTGGCGATACACGGGCGAGCTCTTCCTGGGCGACGACGTCGATGCGTCGATGCACTCGCGCGCTATCGGATTCAGCCCGGAGGCGTTGCGCGAGCCCTGGCTCGAGCGCGTACGGGAGAGCTTCTCCTCGGCGACGCTCGACGTTCCCGCCGATACGTGGATGCAGCGCGGAGGGAGGCAGGGCGTGCATACGGAGGCCCTCGGGTACCTGCTTGCCGAGATGCAAGTCTTGCCGCGTGCGATGCCGGAGGCGATATGGTGAGCGTCGAGACGGTGCTGCGTTGGCTCGACGATGTAGCGGATCCGGAGATCCCCGTGCTCTCCATCACGGATCTCGGCATCGTCCGCGGCGTCCGGTACGACGGCGAGGCGCTCGAGGTCGCGTTGACGCCGACGTACTCAGGCTGCCCTGCGACGAGCGTGATTCGAGAGGACGTGTTACGAGCGCTTCGTCAGCACGGCGTCGAGAACGCGCGCGTCGCCGTGCAACTCGCGCCGGCATGGACGACGGACTGGCTCAGCGAGCGCGGGCGCGAGCGCCTGCGCGCATTCGGTATCGCCCCACCGCATCCGGCGCTGGAACTGGGCCCGGTCATCCTCGGCGTACCTTGCCCTCGTTGCGATTCGGATGCGACGCGCGAGCAGAGCCGTTTCGGCTCCACGCCGTGCAAGGCGCTGTACCGGTGCGATGCGTGCGGCGAGCCTTTCGAGTACGTGAAGCCGCATTAATGAAGTTCCATGCGCTGACCGTGCGCGAGGTGCGCAAGGAGACGCGTGACGCGATCGCCGTGGAGTTCGACGTCCCGGCGCATCTTCGCGACGAGTTTGCTTTTACGCAAGGGCAGTATCTCACGTTGCGCGCGACGATCGACGGGAACGAGGAGCGGCGATCCTATTCGATCTGCTCGAGCCCGCTCGACGGGCGGCTGCGCGTTGCGATCAAGCGTGTCGACGACGGGCGTTTCTCTGCATGGGCGCACGAACGCCTCCGCCGGGGCGAACGTCTCGACGTCGCGCCCCCCGAGGGCCGCTTCTTCCTGCCGCTCGATCCGTCCAATCGCGGACACTACGTGGCATTCGCCGCAGGCAGCGGGATCACGCCGGTGCTCTCGCTCGTCGAAACGGCGCTCGCGATCGAGACGCACAGCCGATTCACGCTCGTCTACGGCAATCGCTCGTCGTCGTCAACGATGTTTCGTGAGGAACTCTTACGTCTCAAGGACCGCTACCTCGAGCGCTTCTCGCTGATCTTCGTCACGAGTCGCGAGAAGCAGGAGGTCGATCTCTTCAACGGGCGCATCGACGGCGAGCGAGCGCGCGCGCTCACCGAGCGATGGATCGATCTCGACGACGTCGACGCCGTCTTTCTCTGTGGCCCGGAGACGATGATGGAGAGCGTCGGCGCCGCACTCGCGGATCGTGGATTCGACCGGTCCCGCATCATCCTAGAGCGCTTCACCACCGACGGGGAGGTCCGCCGGGAGATCCGGCGCCGCGGCGAAACGGCACAGCGGGAGGTGCTCTGCCGGGTCAGCGTGACGCTCGACGGAGCGGTGAGGGCGTTCGACGTGCATAAAGGAAGTGAATCGATCCTCGATGCCGGTCTGCGAAACGGAATCGATCTCCCGTATTCGTGCAAGAGCGGTATCTGCTCTTCATGCCGTGCGCAGCTGACGGCGGGAGAGGTCGACATGGACGTGCATTTCGCTCTCGAGGATTACGAGGTACGTAGCGGCGTCGTGCTCATGTGTCAGAGCCACCCGGTAACCGATCGCGTCGAGCTCGACGTCGATGCGATCGCGGCGCAGCTCATATGACGCACGACCTGCTCGTGACGCGCGACGGCGGCGTGCTGCGGATGACGATCGATCGCCCGGAGAAGCTCAACGCGTTGACGCGAAGCACGATCGACGCCCTGAGGTCCGGATTCGAAGAAGCCGGACGCGACGCGGCAACCCGCGTCATCGTTTTGACGGGAACCGGCAGAGCCTTCTGCGCCGGTCAGGACCTCGGCGATCCGAGCATCGTCCCAGGGAGCGATTTGGGCGAGGTACTCGAGCGTCATTACAATCCGCTCGTGCGTGCGATGCGCGAGCTCGAGAAACCGGTGCTCGCGCGGGTCAACGGCATTGCGGCCGGCGCGGGCGCGAACCTCGCCTTTGCGTGCGACATCGTCCTTGCGGGGGCGTCGGCCACCTTCGTCGAGTCGTTCTCGCGCATCGGCTTGCTCCCGGATTCCGGTGGCACGTGGATGTTGCCGAGACTCATCGGCCACGCTCGCGCCGTCGCGCTCGCGATGCTGGGATCACCGCTCGACGCGCGGCAGGCCTACGAATGGGGAGCGATTTGGAAGGTCGTCCCCGACGGCGAGCTCGATGCGGCGTGCGACGAGCTGGCGCACGCGCTCTCACGCGCGCCGACGAAAGCGCTCGGCGCGATCAAGGCGGCGATGGCAGCGTCGTGGAGCCAGGATCTTGGCGCGCAGCTCGAAACCGAGCGCAACGCGCAGCGCGCGCTCGGCGCTACGCGCGATTTCCACGAGGGGGTCGAGGCGTTCGCGCGCAAGCGCGAGCCCTCGTTTCGAGGAGAGTGATCTGACCGCAACCGCCAACGACGACGGGCTGGCGCGGCGCTGCGCCGCCGCGATGTTCGAACGCGACCGCGCGTCGCAAGCCGCCGGGATGCGCATCGAGGCGGCGGCTCCCGGATACGCGCGGGTGTCGATGCGCCTCGTGCCGGCGATGATCAACGGCCACCTGACCGCGCACGGCGGAGCCGTCTTCACGCTCGCGGACTCTGCCTTTGCGTTTGCGTGCAATTCGCGCAACGTGCTTTCTGTCGCGCAACACTGTTCGATCACGTATGTGACGCCCGCAAACGAAGGCGAGCTGTTGATCGCCGAGGCTCGCGAGACGAATCTCAACGGCCGTTTCGGCATCTACGACGTTACGATTACCGCCGAGGATGGCCGCATCGTCGCGATCTTTCGCGGTCACTCGGCCGCCGTGCGGGGAACGGTCGTTCCGGCATGAATGCGGCGTTTCTCTGCGACGGCGTGCGTACGCCGATCGGACGGTATGGCGGCGTACTCGCGAGCGTGCGAGCCGACGACTTGGCGGCGATCCCGATTCGTTGCCTCGTCGAACGAAACAGCGGCGTCGATTGGGAGGCCGTCGACGACGTCTACCTCGGCTGCGCGAATCAGGCCGGCGAAGACAATCGCAAT
This sequence comes from Candidatus Dormiibacterota bacterium, assembly GCA_035532035.1. Lineage (NCBI taxonomy): Bacteria > Bacillati > Candidatus Dormiibacterota > Candidatus Dormiibacterota bacterium. The sequence continues at coordinate 22,888 of DATKRS010000015.1, read as the reverse complement.
GTTGCGCGCATGGCGCTGCTGCTCGCGGGGCTACCGTTCGGCGTTGCAGGCTCGACCGTGAACCGTCTTTGCGGATCGGGGATGGATGCCGTCGCCATCGCCGCACGCGCGATCGCCGCAGGAGAGATCGATCTTGCATTGGCAGGCGGCGTCGAGAGCATGAGCCGTGCGCCGTTCGTCATGCCAAAGGCCGCGAGCGCGTTTTCGCGCGAGCATGAGATCTACGACACGACGATCGGCTGGCGGTTCGTGAACCCAATCCTCAAAGAGCAGTACGGCATCGACAGCATGCCCGAGACCGGCGAGAACGTCGCCGCCGAGTTTCGCGTGAGCCGCGAGGACCAAGATGCATTTGCCGCGCGATCGCACGAGCGCGCTCTCGCGGCGATCACCTCCGGTAGAATGGCGGAAGAGATCGTCCCCGTGACGGTGACGCAGAAGAAATCGATGACGGTCGTCTCGCGCGACGAGCATCCGCGCTCGGATTCCTCGCGCGAGGCGCTCGCCAAACTTCCGACGCCGTTTCGCCGGGGCGGCACGGTGACCGCCGGCAATGCGTCCGGCGTGAACGATGGCGCGGCGGCGTTGATCGTCGCCTCCGAGCGCGCGGTCGAGCGCTACGGGTTGAGGCCGCGAGCGCGCGTCGTCGCCGCTGCAACGGCAGGCGTCGAGCCCCGCATCATGGGCATGGGCCCGGTCGCGGCCACGCGGAGGCTTTTGGCGCGCACCGGCCGTGCGATGCGAGACTTCGATCTCATCGAGCTGAACGAAGCCTTTGCCTCGCAAGCGCTCGCATGCCTACGCGAGCTCGGCGCACCCGACGACGCTGCGTACGTCAACCCGAACGGCGGAGCGATCGCGCTCGGCCATCCGCTCGGCATGAGTGGCGCGCGCCTTGCGCTGACGGCGTCGGTCGAGCTCGCGAACGGGAAAGCCAAGCGCGCGCTCTGCACGATGTGCATCGGGGTCGGGCAGGGAATCGCGATGATTCTCGAAGCTCCGTAGCGCGATGCGCGCGGAACGTCGCGCGCGTTATCGATACGCGCCGAGAGCCGAATACGTCTGCCACATGACGACGGCGAGCCCCGCGACGACGGCGAGGTACCACGCGAAGATCGCGTAACGCGCCCCGGTTCGTACGGCGCGACCCGAAAAGACGACGCGCCCGCCGTCGAACGGCACGATCGGAATCATATTGAAGAGATTCAAGAACGAGCCTACCGAGGCTGCCGCGAGCCAGAAGCGCTCGTGTAACGATACGCCCATCGCATAGCACGCTGCGGCAAGCCCGAACCCGACGAGTGGGCCCGCGAGTGCGATATACGCACTGTGCTCCGGATCTTGCGGAACGGCGCCGGCGGTGAACGCGCCGAGAAACGGCACGAAGACAGGGAGGCGGACCGGTAGCCCGTAGGCGCGAAAGGCGACATAGTGTCCGAGTTCGTGCGCCAAGATGAGCAGCACGAACATAAGGCCGAACTCCCAACCGAATGCGACCGCATATAGCCAAAGCGTGAGCACGATCGTCCAACTCGATGCGAGGACTTTGACGAGCAGCAGCGCCCACTTGAACTGGAGGAGCACCGCGATTATCGTTTTGAACTTTAGCGCGAGCGCGGCAAGCGTTGCGGCCACGGCGCCGATCCCGCCGGCGGCTTTCCCTTTGCGACCGGGCTTCTCGGGAGGCGTTGGCGGCGGAGGCTCCACGGGATGAGCGGTACGACGCCGCACATTCTCATCCTCGGAGGAGGGTTTGCAGGGGTCGCGGTTGCTTCACGGTTGGAGCGTAGACTGCGTCCTGCGGAAGCAACGGTCACGCTCGTCGGCCGTGAGAACTTCAGCCTCTTCACGCCCATGTTGCCGGAAGTCTGCTCCGGCGCGCTGGACGTGCGGCACGTCGTCACCCCCATCCGTTCCCAACTGCGACGAACGACCTTCGTGCTTGCCGACGTCGATGCGCTCGACGTTCGTTCCCGTACCGTGACGTACACTCACATGCTTACCGGCAGAGCGGAAACGCTTGCGTACGATCACGTCGTTCTCGCGTTGGGATCCGCAACCTCGACGTTCAATCTGCCGGGCGTCGCGGAGCGCGCGTTTGCCTTGAAGACGCTCGAAGACGCTGCCGTGTTGCGCAACCGTCTCGTCTGGTTGCTCGAGCTGGCCGATTCCACGCAGGACGCGGCGGCGCTCTCCCGACTGCTGAGCGTGGCGATCGTCGGAGGAGGCTTCACGGGCGTGGAGGCAGCGGGCGAGATCGTCGAGCTCTTCAAGAGCGTGTTGCGCTTCTACCCGCGCGTACCGGCACGGAGCGTGCGCGTCGTGTTGCTCGAAGGTGGGAGCGCGCTACTCCCAGGGCTTCCGTCGCGTATGGGTGCGTACGCTGGGCGCGTGCTCGCCGCACGCGGGGTCGACGTGCGAACGGGAGACGGCGTGGCGCGGGCCGACGAGGATGGCTTGGTCCTCCAAAGCGGAACGCGGATCCGCACGGCGACGATCGTCTGGAGCGCCGGCGTGAGACCGTCGCCGATCGTCGCGAAGACCCCGCTCCTGCAGACAAAACGCGGGGCGGTCATCGTAGGCTCGGATTTACGCGCGGCGGAGTTTCCCAGCGTGTGGGCTGCAGGCGATTGCGCCGCAATTCCCGAGGAATCGGGCGCGTACTATCCGCCGACTGCACAACATGCCGTACGCGAAGGGCCGCGGCTTGCCGACAATCTTGTCGCAGTGCTGCGCGGGCAACCGACCAAGCCGTTTCACTTTCGCGCGCTCGGAATGATGGCATCGCTCGGGGCGCGAAAAGCGGTCGCGCAGCTGCCTGGAAATCGCGTGCTCACCGGGTTCCTTGCGTGGTTCTTGTGGAGAACGTACTATCTGTTTCGGCTCCCCGGGTTGGATCGGAGGCTGCGCGTCGCGTTCGATTGGACGTTGGACGTGCTCTTCCCGCGCGATATCGCGGAGCTGCGCGTGTACAGCCGCCGCGCGCAGTCGAGTGCGGCGGCTGAGGCAGGCTTGACTCCTCCCGACGAGCCCGCGGTGCGTCTCTAGACGAACGAGACTCGCTTCGAGGCGGCAGTGCTTAGCTCGCGAGCCCTCCCATGCGCCACGCCGCAACGAAGGCGCGGAAGAGCACGGGAAACTCGTCGTGCACGAAACGCACGCTGCGGCCGCCGGTGCGCTCGAAACTGGGAATCGATGCAACGAGGTCGGCTTGCGCCGCGGTCACGAGCTGCACGTCGAGCGCGAGCGGCGGCGTAAAAACGTACGGTTTCGCGCCCTTCGCGCGAGAGACGGCTTCGCGGGCCGCATGAAAAATCGCGTCGCGCGCCGCTGCCGGCGAGAGCGAGTTGGCGGCAAAGCTGCCGATGGACTCCTTCACGATCGCTCCCGTAACCCAGGGCATCTGCCGCGCGACGCCGTCGACGGTCGTGCGATCGCCGGTGACGAGCAGCACCGGCACGCCGTAATAGCCGAGCAGCCCGGCGTTGAGCGTTGCTTCACTGCAGAGAATGCCGTTGACGCGCGCCTCGTAGATCACCGACGGCGCGTACGTGTGGCAGAGCACCGCGTCCGCGTCGCCGGCGCCGCCGTGGTATCCGACGAAGAACGCACCACCAAAGCCTCCGTCCGCGTCCTGGGCCATCGAATACGGCTTGCGATTGCCGAAAACGACGCGTACGTCGCTGGGGAGCTCGTCGAAGAGAAGATTGTGCATCGGACCGTGTGAATCGTTGACGAGCACGTCGGTGACGCCGGCTTCGCGTGCGCCGTCGATCGCCGCGCGCACCTCCAGGGTGTAGTAGCGGCGAAAAATCGCATACTCAGGATGCGGCGTACGCGCGTCGACCTGCTGCCAGGAGGTCACGCCGGCGACGCCTTCCATGTCGCTCGACACGTAGAGTTTCACGCGGGTGCGCTCGCGGCCCCGGCGAGCCGAACCGCGGCGACGTACGCGCGATAGACCGTCGGGTAATCGTCTGCCGAAAAGCGCACCGTGCGCCCGTCGAGACGCTCGAACCCCGGCATGAGCTCGATGAAGTCGGCGTGCTGCGCGCCCGTCGTTTCCAAGCGCATCTCGACCGGACCCGCAAACGCGAAAGGTCGCGCGGCGGCAACGCGCGCCATCGCGTCACGTGCTCCGGCGCGAATGGCGATTTGCGCGGCCTGGGGCGTGAGGGTATTTGCAGCGTAGTAGCCGATGGATTCTTTGACGGCGACGCCGACCGCCCAAGGAAACGCGCGCAGGGTCTCAGCGACGATCGTGCTATCGCCCGTAACGAGCAGCACCGGAATGCCGTTCGCGCCGGCGAGCGCGCCCACGAGTAGCGCCTCGCTGCACTCCACCCCGTTGATCGTTACGCGATAGACGGTTTCGTCGCTGAACGTATGGGCGAGAACGCCGTCCCGCGCGCCGCTCTTTGCGTGATAGCCGGTGAGAAAGACGCCGTCCGATCCGCCGTCGAGACCTTCGGCCATCGAATGCGGCTTCGGAGCCCCGGCGATGACGCGCACGCTCGACGGAAGCTCGTCCCATAAGAGGTTGCGCATCGACCAGTGCGAGTCGTTGACGAGGAACTCGGTCGCCCCGCCTTCGCGCGCACCGTCGATCGCAGCACGCACCTCGTGCGTCATGTAGCGGCGGTAGATCGGATATTCGTCACGGTCTTCCGGGTCGCACTGGCGCCAGGAACAGACGCCGGCGGTCCCTTCCATGTCGCAGGAGACGTAGAGCTTCACTGGCGCTCTTCGCGCAATGCCTCTTGCGCCTCGGTAAGACCCGTCTGAGCCGCGACGTTGTGCGGGTTCACGGCGAGCGCGCGGCGGTAGTACGGAATCGCCTCGCTAAAGCGGTTTGCGGCCAGCTCCATGTCCCCGAGCTGGGTCAGGGCCACGTCGTCGTTCGGATGGCGGGCAATGCGCCGGCGTAATGCTTGGAACTGGAGCATCACGGCAGGCGGCGGACCGCCTTCGACGCGCTGCTGCGCCGTCTGCTGCGTGCTCGAGCCCGAGGCGCCGAAGACCGATCCGCCCGATCCGAATCCGACCGCGACGAGATACCCCATGACCCCGAGAAAGACGAGGGCGAATGCTGCGACGAAGGGCAGGTAGATGCGTGGCGGAAGACCGCGCTCGGGAGTGCTCACGAAGAGGCGTTTGGACGAGCGGCGAAGAGAATCATCCGTGCTGCCTTCAGAAGCGGAGCTGCAGCTGCTCTTTGCTCGGCTGAACAACCGTCATTTCAACGGAACCGCGCCGGATTGCCGGATCGCGTACAACGCGCGTTTCTCGAACTCGGCGGGGCGCATCACCTACGGCCGCACGCCGTTGCTGATCGAGCTCTCTCCCAAGCATTTTCGCCGGTATCCCGAGGCGCTCGAGGAGACGCTGCTGCACGAGATGGTCCATGCCTGGTGCTACGATCGCTTTCGCGACACAGGGCACGGTTCTCGATTCCGGCGCAAGATGCGCGAGTGCGGCCTGACCTCGATCTATCACGATCTCGGGCACGTGCGTCCGCGCAAAGAGTCGACCAGGCGCTACATCCTGCGCTGCGACGCTTGTTCCTTCGAGCTGCTGCGCCGGCGTATTCCCGGCAAGCCGGCGAGCTGCCCGCGTTGCAATCAGCGGCGCTTCGACGCGCGGTTTCCGCTTGCGATCTACGAAGTCGTCGAAACGAAGCACGTCGGCTCGACGGCGACCGCCGCAACGGCTGCCCGCGGCCGGCGGCCTGAGACTTAAGGCCGGGCATTCATGCGGAAGAAGCGCGAGAATAGGGCGGCGATGAAGAGCAGCATCTCGAGCAATGGGGCCAACACGCGCGTCGAATCCGATTCGATGGGTTCGATCGAGGTTCCGGGGGACGCCTATTATGGTGCGCAATCGGCGCGGTCGCTCATCCATTTTGACATCGGGGAAGGTGCCTGGCCGCGCGACGTGATGCCGCGCGCCGTCATCCGCGCGATGGCGACCTTGAAGAAAGCCGCCGCGCTCGTCAACCACGATCTCGGCAAGCTCGGCGACGAGGAAACGCGTCTCATCGTCGCGGCTGCCGATGAGGTCGTCGCCGGAAAACTCGACGCGCACTTTCCGCTGCGCATTTGGCAGACGGGATCCGGCACCCAGACGAACATGAACGTCAATGAGGTGATATCGAACCGGGCCATCGAGCTCGCCGGGGGAGAGATGGGCTCGAAGAAGCCTATCCACCCGAACGACCACGTCAACATGTCTCAATCGTCGAACGACACGTTCCCGACGGCCATGCACATGGCCGCGGCGCAAGCGATGATCGAGATGCTGCCGCCGGTCGAGGCGCTGCGCGACGCATTGGCCGCCAAGGCCGAGCGGTGGCGCGGCATCGTGAAGGTCGGCCGCACGCACCTGCAGGACGCAACCCCGCTGACGCTCGGGCAAGAGTTTTCCGGTTATGCGACGCAGGTCGACCGCGCGATCAAGGCGTGCCGCGAAGCGCTCGATCCGCTCTTCGATCTGGCGATCGGCGGCACGGCGGTTGGCACGGGCCTGAACGCGCACCCCGAGTTCGGCGAACGGACGGCAAAGAGAGTGGCCGAGCTCACGGGGCTCCCGTTTCGTTCCCACCCGAACAAGTTCGCCGCGCTCGCGTCGCACGACGATTTCGTCTTCGCCTCCGGGGCGACCAAGATGCTTGCCGCCGCCCTGATGAAGATCGCCAACGACATCCGCTGGCTCGGCTCCGGGCCGCGCGCCGGCATCGGCGAGTTGATTCTCCCCGAGAACGAGCCGGGCAGCTCGATCATGCCGGGAAAGGTGAATCCGACGCAGAGCGAGGCGATGACCATGGTCTGCGTGCAGGTCTACGGCAACGATCTCGCGATCAGCTTCGGCGCGTCGCAAGGCAATTTCGAGCTGAACGTCTTCAACCCGGTGATGATCGCAAACTTCCTGCACTCTACGTCGCTCCTGCGCGACGCGTGCACGATGTTCCGGGTCCACATGGTGGAAGGCCTCGAGCCGAACGAGGAGGTCATCAAACGTCATCTCGACGAGTCGCTGATGGTCGTTACCGCCCTCTCGCCCGTAATCGGCTACGACAAGGCGGCGCAGATTGCGAAGAAGGCGCATCACGAGAAGACGACGCTCAAAGCCGCAGCGCTCGCCCTCGGTTACGTCGACGAAGCGCAGTACGACAAGATCGTCGTTCCCGCGGAGATGACCCAGCCGAAATAGGCGCTTATCCCTCCGGCCCCAACACCGTGACGAGATCCGGAAGGGATCGCCTGTCGAAATCGTCCCAGCGCGCGGTCGAGTCGACGATCAATATCTTTGCGCCGCGCTCGCGAACGATGCGGGCAACCTGGAGCCGGTCGATTGCGGTGACTGCTTCGAAGTCATGGGATCGTGCGAGTGCTACGGCCTGCTCGTCCAGATCGATCAAGACAGGAGTATGGCCCGAGCGCTTGTACCGGCGAGCGCTTTCCAAGGTTGCCGGCGTAATGCCGGCAATGACGACGGTGGGCATCTGGAGCCTCAACCGCAACGCGACTGCAATGGCGCTCGGCGTGGAGATCGCGATGGTGAAGACGACGACGAGAAACAAGATGCCAGCCAGACGGTCGCCTCCGCGTAGGCCCCATGCCGGAATCTGCGTTGCGTAATAGGTCGCCAGCGAGACCGCGACGATGCCGCGAGGGAAGACGGACATCGTGAGCAACCGCTCGGGGAGCGTAAAGGCACTGCGGAAGGTTGCTAAAGCCACAGTAACGACCCGAATCCCGACGAGTGCGCCGACGATAGCCATCGCTGGGATCACGAGCGGCCCTAACTGCTCGACCCGGATCTGCGAGGCTAATAGGACGAACACGGTCGAGAGCGCGAGCATGGAGAGGTCCTCCTTGAACGCACGCACGAGCCGTTCGTGAGGAAGGACTCGAAAATCGAGCAGAAAGCCGCACAGCACGACGGCGACCAAGCCGCTTTCGTGCGAGACCCACTCCGAGGTGGCGTACGCACCGAGGCCCAGCAGCAGTACTCCCACCTTGCTGATGTCGCTGGACCAGCGTGCCGTCCACGTCAGAACGTAGCGACCGAGAACGCCCCATGCCGCGCCAAGCACGATGCCGGTTCCGATGCGCTGCGTTACCTGCCAACTTGCCTCGAGCGGCGTCCCGGGACGCGACGTGTACGTTGCAAAGACCACGGCGGCAATGATGACGCCCAGGGCGTCGAGGACGAGCCCCTCCGATTCCAGCAGATGTGCAACTGATGACCGAGGGCGCACTCGCGCCATGAGCGGACCGATGACCGTGGGCCCGGTCACGATACATATAGCAGCAATCATCGAGGCCAACAAGTGGCTGAAATGGTAGGCTTGGACTACTCTCGGCACGATTGCGAGAGTCAATGCCGGACCGGCAACCGCGAGCAGGGCGATCGTCGTCTTTGGGACTCCTCGAAGATCGAGGCGTAGCGTGGCTTCGAAGAGAACGATGACGACGGCAAGCTGCAGGAGGGCTCTCGTTCCGGGGTTCGTCAGGTCGAGCCGAACGAAATCGATTCCGCTCGGGCCCGCAATCAATCCAAATCCAAGCAGAGTGACGATCGAAGGGATGCCGAGACGGTTCAACAGGATGCGCGAAGCGAATGCCGCGATCAAAACGAAGACCGCTCCCAGCTCGACGGACAGCGCCGGGTAGCGCGCGACCATGTCTGTCATCGAGGCGAGCGTTACTCCGCGATCTCGAAAGCGCTCTGCACGCCATGGCGCGTCCCGGTGCCGAGGATCTCTTCGCGTGGGCCGAACGCGAATGCGGCTTCGAAATGCCATCCTCTCGCGGGAACGACGTCGTCGAGCAAATGCAGCCGTCCGTCAGCCCAGATAAACGCATAAGGCTTTCCGTCGGTGCCGGCGAGCGTGCCGATAACGGTATCGTCTTCATCGATCGCGTACGCGACGCTCGAGCGCGCATGCGGTGCGAGAGCGACGTGCGTGCCGTCCGGGCGCCAAAGCATGGCGTGAGGCGCGCTCGCATCGTGGAGTCCGGGCAGCTCATCGGCGCCCACGGCGGTCCCGTCTGGAGAGACGGCCATCGCGACGCCGGGGCCGAGTTCGGAGAGCGTCCCTCCGTGGATGCGCACGGCGACGTACCGCTGCGTCTCGATGTTGAGATCGGTCGGCGCGATGAACGCCCCTAAGTAACCGCGGAAACCGACGACGTAACCGTCGCTCGCGCCTCGAATCGACGCACGGCCGAGAAGCGTGCACGAACCCTCGTCGAACAACACGGCGTATGGTGCCAGGGCGCTGGTCGTGGCGCCGTCGAGCACCTCCGGCGAATCCGGCGATTCGTACGTGATGTAGATGCCGTTCGCGGTGACGTCGTCGACGTACGGAAGGAAGTCGGGCTGCGTGATCTTCGCACACGGCGCGAGGACGAGCGGCGCGGACAAGGTCCCGAGGTACGCAACCGGCGTGAGGCGATTTCCGCCTGCCTCGAGCTCCATCGACGCCACGCGCGTCACGTAGAGCGTCGAAGGACCCCCGAAGCCTCCGAGCGCCAGCCCTGCGGAGAGCTCTCCGGGCTGCAGCGCAGAAGGCGGCGATAGGAGCGTGGCATGGAGCGCGTGGTCCCAGACGACGATCCTCGACGCGCCGCTCGCGCCGATCAGCGTCACGTTCGCCGCGACGATGCCGTCTGCGCTTACCCGCATCGGCACGCGCTGCTCTTGCGCAGCGATATGCGTGTGGGGCGGCAGCGAGAGCGCGAGGATCGCACTTAGGAGAAGCATCAGCGGGCCTCGTTTCGTACGGCGGGCGTACAGAACGCTACGACGGCCAGCGCCACGAAGCCTAGCACCATGATGCTCATCGCAAGGTGCGCGCTGCGGTGATCGGCGATCCATCCGAAGACAAGGACGCCAGGCAACATTCCGCCGAGAACGACGAGCCGTACCGCTCCCATTACGCGGCCGACGAGCTCCGCCGGCGCGATGCGCAGACGGAAGCCGATGATCTGCGCGATCTCGAAGCTTGCAGCGACGTTCGACCCGGCCCAGCACGCGGCCGCGAGCCATAGATCGTGCGTTAGAACGACCGGAATGAAGAGGAAAGCGTCGATCAGGTACGCGATGACGAGCGCCCGGCCGAACGGCCAGCGGCGGGCGTTGACCGTCGAGAAGAGCGTGCCGACGACGGCGCCGACGGCGGTGACCCCGAGGAAGAAACCGATCTCGCGGTCGCTCGCCGCAAACCCCGTCTTCAGGAACGGGATTAGGATCGAGTATCCTCCGAAGGCGAAGAGATTGAAGCCGAACGCAAGCGCAGCCTGCGCGCGCATGCCGCGATCTGCCAAGAGCGTGCGAAAGCCGAGCGCAATGTCCGCACGTAACTGGCGCGGCGAGGGCAAGCCGTGGATCTGCTCCGGGCCGAGCGTCGGGATGCGCATCAGCGAGAGCTGCGACGCGAAGTACGTCGCGGCGTTGATGATGAGCGCCGGAAAGGGGCCGAAGATCGCAAAGAGCGCCCCGCCGAGCGTCGGCATGACGAGGTTCGAGAAGTTCTCCGCGCCGATGAGGACGGCGACTGCCTCGGTCGTGCGATCCTTGCCGACGAGATACGGTATCGACGAGGACTGCGCGCTCAGGAACGCCGCCGCTGCAATGGAAATAACGACGAGCCCGCTATAGATCATCGGCATTGTGAGGACGTGCATCGCGTAGGCGACGGCGAACCCGGCCATGACCGCACAGCGAATAGCGTCGCATGCGATCATGAGCTTTCGGCGGTCGAGCCGGTCAGCGAGCGATCCGCCGACCAACCCAAAGAGCGAGAAGGGACCGATCTCGCATGCGAGCGAGGCGCCGGTCGAGAGCGCCGAGTGCGTGAGGTGATACGCGAAGAGCGGAATTGCGAGCGTGCGAAGGCCGTCGCCGAGCAGGCTCAGCGATTGTCCGAGAAAATACTGTCGGAACCCGCGCGAGGAAAAGACGCTCGGCGCGAGCCGCGCAACGGCGACCATAGACGCAGAGATATAGCAAGAACGCGCGCGGGCGTCAACCCTCGGGCGGTTCTACAGATGGCGCAGAACCAGGGATATCGCGCCGACCGCGAGAGCGACGGCGACGAAGATCAAAAGCTGTCGCGACCGTAGGCGTAGCGAGAGGCGCGCCCCGATCGGCCCGCCGCAGAGGCCGCCGATGACGAGCGGGACGATGTCGCGGACGCGAATGTCGTGCTGAAAGGCGTGGACCGTGAGCCCGACCGGCGACGTGAGAACGATGCCGAAATGTGAGGTGGCGCTGATCGCATGCGCGGGCAGATCCGAGAAATAGAGCAGCGTCGGCACCAGCACGACGCCGCCGCCGATGCCGAAGAGACTCGACACCAAGCCGACGCCGAATCCGACGGCGACCGCGGCAGCCGTAGGCATACCACGCAGCGTGTGCACGTGTCTGGTAGAGTCTTCCCGTTCCGACACGTGTTTGGCGCGTCGCAGCACCATGTCGACTGCGACCGTGAAGAGCAGGAGTGCCAGTAAAGCGTCGAAGAGCGTAGCGGAGATGTGCTTGGCGAGTACAGCCCCGGCGATGCTTCCCGGCAAGCCGCCCGCGGCGAAGAGCAGGCCGACGCGCACGTGCACGCGCTGCTGTAGAAGATAGGTGAACGCCCCGCTGCCGCTATTCGCGACGACGAGCACGAGGGCCGTTCCCGCGGCTTCGGCCGGCCCGAGACCGAAGAAAAGGCGCAGTACCGGCACGAGGATGAAGCCGCCACCGAGGCCGACCATCGAGCCGAAGACGCTTGCCAAGAAGGCTGCGATGAGGAGCTCGACGGCGGTGATCACCGCGGACCGCTAGGAGCTGACGCGGCCGATGTAACGGCGATCGCGCGTATCGATGCGAATGACGTCGCCGCTTTCGACGAAGAGCGGGACTTGCACGGTTGCGCCGGTCTCGAGCTTCGCCGGCTTCGTGACGTTCGTCGCCGTGTCGCCTCTGAACCCCGGGTCCGTTTCGACGATTGTGATCTCCACGTGCGCCGGAAGTTCGACGCCGATCGGGACGCCGTCGTGGAACTGCACGTCGACGACCATGCCGTCTTTCAGGAAATCCGCGGGATCGCCGATCAGCTCGCGCTGCAGCGTGACGTTCTCGAACGACTCTTGGTCCATGAAGTGAAATCCGTCGGCGTCGTTGTACAGCATCTGCATTCCGCGGTTGTCCAGCGTCGCACGCTCGAGCTTCTCGCCCGCGCGGAACGTCCGCTCGAGCGTGGTGCCCGTCTTGACGTTCTTCAAACGCGTGCGGACGAAGGCGGAGCCTTTCCCGGGCTTGACGTGGAGGAACTCGATGACGGTCCAGAGCTGGCCGTCCACGCTGATGGTGACGCCGTTGCGCAGATCATTCGACGATATCATTACTCGCGCCTGATAGGCGGATGGGGTTCTCCGTTCCTTCTCTCAAGCGAGCGATGTTTTCGCGATGCGTATAGGCGATGAGAAGCAGCGCAAAAACGCCGTAGAGCGTCTGCGCGAGGGAACCGTAGGAGAAGATGTAGAGCGCAATCGGCGCGAGCAGGCTGCCGAAGAAGGAGCCCATCGACGAGTATTGCGTTGCGAGCGCTCCGGCAATCCAGCCGAGTACTGCGATCGTCCCGGCGTAGACGTTGAGCGCGAAGATCGCGCCGAACGAGGTTGCCACGCCTTTGCCTCCGCGGCCGCGAAGCCACGGCGAGAAGCAATGGCCGAGCACCGCGGCAGCGGCGGCGATTGAGGCGGCGGTATCGCCGTAGCCGCGTTCGGCGACGAAGAACGCCGGTGCGAACCCCTTGGCGGCGTCGAGCACGAGAACGGCGGCCGCGCCCGTCTTCCCAAGGGACCGCAGCGCGTTCATCGCGCCGATGTTTCCCGACCCGTGCTCGCGGATGTCCTTGCGGTACCCGAAGTATCCCACGAGGTAGCCGAACGGAATCGAGCCGATGGCGAATGCGCAAAGGGCGATCAGGAAGAGAGTCATGCGCCGGCCTCCTCGGTGCGACGGGGACGGAACTGAAAGCTGAGCGGAACACCCGTAAAATCGCAATGACGGCGCAGCACGTTTTCGAGAAAGCGTTCGTACGACGGCTGCACGAGGGTCGGATCGTTACAGTGGAAGACGAAGAGCGGCGGGTGCGTCTGCGGTTGCGAGGCGTAGAAGACGCGCAGCATTCGCCCGCCAACCGCCGGGGCGGGATGGGTGAGGACGGCGTCGCGCACGATGGTATTGAGTGCCGCGGTCGGAATGCGGCGGTCGAGATTTTCGGCGATCTGCTCGACGAGGGGGATGAGGCTGCCGAGCCGGCGATGCGTCTTCGCAGAGAGGAACGTTACCGGCGCAAAGCGCGCGAACGGCAGAAGATCGTGCACGGCGTTGGCAAGCTCCCCTTGGCTGAAGTCACCGCCTTGCTCGCGCGCGAGATCCCACTTGTTGCCGACCAAGATAAGCCCTTTGCGCTCCTCGATGACGATGCCGGCCAGCCGGCGGTCGAGCGCCGTCACGCCTGCCGTCGAATCGAAGAGCAGGAGGGCGATGTCGCAGCGTGCGATCGCCGCAAGAGAGCGCAGCGCGGCATAATATTCGATCGCGCCGTGCGCCTCGGGTTTTTTGCGCATGCCCGCCGTGTCGATGAGGCGCAGCGTGCGCTCGTGACGTCGCATGATCGTGTCGATCGCATCGCGCGTCGTCCCGGGAACCTCCGAGACGATCGCGCGCTCTTCGCCGAGAAGGGCATTGAGCAGCGAGCTCTTGCCGACATTCGGGCGGCCGACGATGGCGATCGCGAGCTCCTTCTCGTCGTCGGGCGTCGCCGTTGGCGTGGGCAGTAGCTCGACGATGCGATCGAGGAGGTCGCCCGTCCCCTCACCGTGGATTGCGGAGACCGTGACCGGCTCGCCGAAGCCGAGCGGCGCGAACTCGGCGAGCGCCGATGCCGCCGCGCTCGGCGATTCCGATTTGTTCGCGACGAGTACGACCGGCCGCCGCGTGGAGCGCAGGATGCGCGCGACGTCCTCGTCCAGCGGCTGGCGACCGACCTGTGCGTCCACGGCAAAGAGCACGACGTCCGCCTGTTGCGCGGCCACCTCCGCTTGGCGGCTCGTGGAGGCCTCGATGTCGCCGTGGCCGGCATCGGGATCGATGCCGGCGGTGTCCACGAGGGTGAAAAAGGAGCCGCGCCACTCCGCGAGAGCGTAGAGCCGGTCGCGCGTGACGCCGGCAGTCGCCTCGACGATTGCGAGGCGCCGGCCGACCAGGCGATTGAAGAGCGCGCTCTTGCCGACGTTCGGCCGACCGACGATTGCGACAGTTGCCGGCTGGAACACGGGGAGAAGCCTTCGCCAACGGGAAATGCAGTCCCTCAAGCAACGGACATGGCGCGCGTTTACATTGAAACCTTCGGCTGTCAGATGAATGAGGCAGATTCGCAGTATATTGCGGATCGCGCCGTCGCCGCCGGCTATGCGGTAGCGCAGCGACCGGAAGAGGCGAACGTCGTCGTCGTCAATACATGCACCGTGCGCGACAATGCCGAGCGTCGCGCGTACGGCCGCATCCACCACTTCAAGCTGTTGAAGGAGCGAGATCCTCGCGTGCGGCTCGTCGTCGTCGGCTGCCTTGCCGAGCAGGATCGCGATCGGATGCGCGCGCGCGCCCCGCACGTCGACGCGGTCTTCGGCACGAAGGAGCTCGCCGCGTTCGCAGACCGCCTCGACGCGTGGCGCGCGGAGTACGACGATCTCGCTGCGCTCGATGACGAAACGATTGCGAGCGACGCGCTCTTGCTCCAGCCGTTCGGCGGCACGGCCGATGGCCTCGCAGACGCGTTCTCGCACCTGCGCGCATTCGTCACGGTGCAGCGCGGCTGTTCCTACTATTGCACGTTCTGCATCGTTCCGCACGTGCGCGGTCGTTTCGATCATCGCGCGAAGAACGCGATTCTCGGCGAGGTTAGCGATCGACTGAGGGCGGGCGCCCGCGAGGTGATGCTCGTCGGTCAGACCGTAAACGCGTGGCGCGACCCGGCCGACGGCGCGGACTTCGGCGACCTCTGCCGAGCCGTCGCCGCCCTCGACGGCCTCGAGCGCCTCACGTTCATCTCGCCGCATCCGAAGGACTTCACGGAGAAGACGATCGCCGACCTCGCGGCCGTTACCGGCATGAACCCTCGCATCCATCTACCGCTTCAATCGGGCAGCGACGCGATGCTGCGGCGCATGAATCGCAAGTATACGCGCGCGGGTTTCGAAGAACGCGTGGCGTGGATACGGCGTTCGCTGCCCGGCTGGGCGATCACCACCGACCTCATCGTCGGCTTCCCGGGCGAAACCGAGGACGATTTCGCGCAGACGCTCGATATCGTGCGCAGCGGAGTATTCGCAAACGCCTTCACCTTCATGTACTCGCAGCGGCGCGGGACGCCCGCGGCTGCGTGGGACCAGGTGGATCCGGCGGTGGTCGCGCAGCGGTTTCGCCGGCTCGTCGACGCACAGAACGCGGCGACGCAAGCGTATCACACGCGCAAGATCGGCACGACGGTGCGTTGCTTGATCGTAGGGAGCTCGAAGAAAGACAACGCCAGGCTCGCCGCAAAGAGCGGCGACAACGTGACGGTCGTCGCTGCGAAGCCGCCGGATTTCGACGATACGGCATACGCGCGCACGCCGTGGCTCGACGTGTCGATCGACGCGTCGCATCTCTGGGGTTGCACGGGGCGGGTCGTGCGTCGCGCCGCGCGCGTTCGCGACGAGGGGATCCGCGTCGCGCAGCCGGCAATCGATCTGATCGCCGGATGAGGCAGGCGCGGGCGTGAGCCAAGCGCGCAAGTACCCGCCGATGCTCGAGCAGTACTTCGGGATGAAGGCGCGGCATCCCGAGGCGATATTGCTCTCGCGCGTCGGCGACTTCTACGAAGCCTACGGAGAGGACGCGGAGACGGTTGCGCGCGCGCTGCAGATCGCGTTGACGAGTAAGGAAGCGGGCGGCGGTCGGCGCGTCGCGATGGCGGGCGTGCCGCATCACGCGCTGACGCAGTATCTGGCGAAGCTCGTGCAACAGCGTTTCGTCGTCGCGCTTGCCGATCAACTCGAGGCGCCTCAGCCGAACAAGCTGGTCGCCCGCGACGTCACGCGCATCGTCACCCCCGGGACGCTGATCGAAGAACAGTTTCTCGACGGGAAGACCAACAACTACCTCTGCGCGATCGCCGCGCTGGGCGACGCCTTTGCGCTCGCCTACGCAGACGTCTCGACGGGACAATGCGCCGCTACCGCCTTTGCCGACGAGGACGCATACGACGAAATGATGGCGGAGCTGGTTCGCGTCGCGCCTACGGAGGTCATCGCGGACCTCCCTACGGAGATTCGAGCGACGATGGCCTTCGCCGTCGAAGAGCTCGGCGCGCGCTTTGCGGCGCCCGTCCTCGGTGTCGTGGAGGAACGGGATCGCGGCGCGATCGACGGGTTCTCTCTCGACGAGTCGATGGCGATCCACCGCGCGCTTGATGCGCTCGGCGCGTTCGTTCGGCGGACCGCTCTGTGCGGCACGTCGCTGATATTGGATCCGCAGCCTTATCGCTCGCGCGGTTTTCTCGCGCTCGATCCGTCGACGCGTAAACATCTAGAGCTGACGAAGGCCGATGGGCAGAACCCGCGCGCGACGCTGCTCGCGACGCTCGACTGCTGCGAGACGGCCATGGGATCGCGAACGCTCGCTCGCTGGATCCTCGCACCGCTCCTCGACCCGCGGCGAATCTCCGATCGACAGGACGCCGTGCAGGTGATGCTCGCGGAACACGCCCGCAGAGGGGCCGTTCGCGAGCTGCTTCGGGGATGTTTCGATCTCGAGCGCATCGCGCAGCGCGTGCGCTTTGGGCGCGCGACGCCGCGGGATCTCGCGTCGCTGCGCAGGACGCTCGAGATCTTCGAGCCGTTGCGCGCTTCTCTCCCGGAGGCGTTCGCGTCGCGCCTCGCGGTCCTCGGCGGGTTCGGCGATCTCCTGGGCGATCTGCGTGCGACGCTCGTCGACGAGCCGCCGCTCCTCGTTTCCGCAGGCGGCGTCATTCGTCCTGATGCCGATGCGGAGCTTGCAGAATGCGTGAGCCTGCGCAGCGACGCGCGCTCGAAACTCTCGGAGCTCGAGGAGCGCGAGCGCCGGCGGACCGGCATCAAGACGCTGAGGCTGAAGTACGCAAGCCCATTCGGCTACGCGATCGAGATTAGCCGTTCGTATGCGGGCGAGCTTCCGCCGGAGTACGTGCGAAAGCAGACGCTTGCGAACGGCGAGCGTTACATCACCCCGGAGCTCAAGGAGCTTGAGCTCGCGATCTCGACCGCGCAGACGCGCCAAGAGCGTATCGAAGAGCGCCTCTACGGCGCACTCTGCGAGCGCGTCGCGGCGCGCACCGCCGCGCTGCTCGAAGCGGCGCACGCACTCGCCGAAATCGACGTATTCTGCGCGCTCGCGCACTGCGCCGCGGAGCGCGGATACGTTCGCCCAACCTTCGCCGACGCGAGCGCGATTGCGATAGAAGACGGGCGCCATCCGGTAATGGAAGCGGTCCTGCACGCGAGCTTCGTGCCGAACGACCTTCGGCTGCGCTCGCACGATCAGCGCTTCATCTTGCTGACCGGGCCGAACATGGGCGGCAAATCCACCTATCTGCGCCAGGCGGGCTTGCTCGTCATCATGGCGCAGATCGGTTCGTTCGTTCCGGCGAAAACGATGGAGCTCGGGATCGTCGACCGAATCTTCACGCGCATCGGTGCGGGGGACGACCTCGCTGCCGGACACTCTACCTTTTATATGGAGATGACCGAGGCCGCCAACATTCTGCGTCGAAGCACGCGGCGTTCGCTGTTGCTCATCGACGAGGTTGGGCGTGGAACCGGTACGATCGATGGGCTTGCGATCGCGCAGGCGATCTGCGAGTATCTGCTCGGCCTCGAAGAGCAGACGCCTATGGTGCTCTTCGCGACACACTTTCACGAGCTGTGCGCGCTCGCCGAGCACTGGCCGTTCGTTGCTAACCATCACATCACGGCGGTGGAGAACACGGCTCGCGACGGCGCGCCGGTCTTTTCGCATCGCGTTCAGCCGGGAAGTTCGTCGCGCAGCTTCGGCATCGAGGTCGCGCGCATGGCGGGCTTGCCCGAGGCCGTCATCGAGCGCGCCCGCGAAGTCGCCGATGCGCTCTCGGGCAACGCCGACGTCGAAGCGAACGTCCCGCTGCGACGGCGCTTGCGCAAGCCCACGCCGTCCGAGCTCCAGCTCTCCTTCCTACGTCCCGATGCCTAAGACTGATTCGGAGCCGAGTCCAACGATTCGGCTTCTCGACGCGGTGACGGTCGGTCAGATTGCCGCGGGCGAAGTGATCGAGCGCCCGGCATCGGTGGTGAAGGAGTTGGTCGAGAATGCCGTCGATGCCCGCGCCGCCCGCGTCACCGTGAGCGTAGAGCGCGGCGGCGCCGATCTCGTGGAGGTGATCGACGACGGCGCGGGGATCGCGCCTGAGCAGCTCGCGCTCGCTGTTACGCGGCACGCGACCAGCAAGCTCGCGGCTGCGGCCGATCTGCATGCGATCGCAACCCTCGGGTTTCGGGGCGAGGGATTGGCGTCGATTGCCGCCGTGAGCGAGCTGGAGATCGTTTCGCGGACGCGCGACGCACCGATCGGTTCGCGCGTCACGGCGCACGCGGAAGCATCGTCGGCGGTCGAGCCGTTCGCGGCGCCCCCGGGCACGCGCGTGCGAGCACGTCACCTCTTCGCGGAGGTGCCGGCGCGCCGCGAGTTTTTGCGCTCGCCAGGCGCCGAGTTTGCCCGCATCTCCGGCCTGCTCTCCACCTTTGCGCTCGCGTATCCGAGAATCACCTTTACGCTGCGTCACGACGGCAAAGACGTGTGGGTTATGCCGGCGAGCGACGATCCGCGCGAGCGGCTCGCGATGGTCTTCGGGCGACAGGCCGCGAGTGCGCTGATTCCGCTCGCGCAGGCCGATCGAACGCTCGGAGGAAGCCTGAGCGGCTTCATCAGCACGCCGGGGAACGATCGCCCGGACCGCCGTCTGCAGTTGCTCTTCGTCAACGGCCGCGCGGTACGCGGCGGAGCGATGGCGGGGGCGTGGAGCGCAGGTTACGCGACGTTTACCATGCTGGGTCGACAGCCGTACGGCGTCCTCTTTCTCGATCTCCCGCCGGAGAACATCGACGCAAACGTCCATCCGACCAAGAGCGAGGTGCGTTTTCGCTACGGCGCGCAAGTGCTCGATGCCGTTCGCAGGACGATTGCATCGACGCTGCGCGAAGATGCAGCGCAACGCTTGCAAGACCATGCCGGAAGCACCGGCAGCGTTACGTTCTCCGCGATGGCGAGCGGCGTTCCCGCTGCGGTGACGCTGTTCGAGAACGCTGGCGCGATCGCGAGCGAGAACGGCGACGGCGGTCTGCGCGTGCTCGGTCAGGTCGACCGAACGTACATCGTGGCCACGGACGGCGAGGCGCTGCTCCTCGTGGATCAGCATGCCGCGCACGAGCGCGTCGCATACGAGGCGATCGTCGCTCACGTTGCGAGCGAGCCGCTCCTGGTGCCGTACGTCGTGGATCTCGACGCGACGCAGAGCGACGCGCTCGCGCACGTTCTCGATGCGCTCGCCGAGGGCGGTCTCGAGATCGAGTCGTTCGGAGAGCGCAGCTATCGCATCGTTGCAACGCCCGCCGGCTACGGGGCGCGGGCCTTCGATCTCGCGGGATTTCTCGACGACCTGACCGACGGGAGGAAGCAGCGCGACGCTCGCGAGCGCGTCTGGGCATCGCTCGCGTGCCACTCCGTGACCGTTGCTGGCGAGCGGCTCGAAATGGAGGAGATGGCGACGCTCGTGCGGCGCCTCGGATCATGCTCGAACCCGATGCACTGTCCGCACGGACGGCCGACGATGGTGCGCTTGGAGCCGAGCGAGATCGCGCGTCTGTTCAAACGCTAGCGTCGATGGACGTCCTGCTGCTCGGCGGTCCAACCGCTTGCGGAAAGACTGCGGCCGCACTCGCGCTCGCCCGGGCGTTCGACGCGGAGATCGTGGGAGCCGACTCGCGCCAAATCTATCGCGACATGCCGATTGGAACCGCGGCTCCCACGCCGGAGCAGCTCGCCACTGTTCCACATCATCTCGTCGGAATCGTCGATCCGTACGAACGATATTCGGCGGCGCGCTTCGCGTTGGATGCGATACGTGCGATCCAAGAGATTCGCGCACGCGCGAAGCGCACGATCGTCGCCGGCGGAACGGGATTCTATCTGCGTGCGCTCGCGGGGGAGGTTGCTCTTGCTCCCCAGTACGATCGCGGCCTTCGGCAGCGCCTGGCGATCGAGGCACGCGTGCATCCCGCCGGCGTGCTCCACGCATGGCTCGCATCGCGGGATCCCGTCCGAGCGGCGGCGCTCCATCCGGAGGACACCTATCGCGTGCTGCGCGCATTAGAAGTCGCCCTCGCGAGCGGCGTGGCCCCGGACCGCGACGGTGCTCTGCCGACGCTTGCGTCGCAGGGTATCGGCTTTGCGTACGCGGTGCTCGACGTGCCCCTCGACGAGCTGGACGCGCGCATCGAGCGGCGCGTCGACGCGATGCTCGCCGCCGGGTTCGTCGACGAAGCCGAGCGCATCGGGGCACAAGCGGTCGCTTCGAACGCGGTCGGCTACCCGCTCGCGCTCGCGTGGGCCCGTGGATGGTCGACGGCGGGAGAGCTTCGCCGGTTGCTCGCGCGGGCGACGCGGCGGTATGCGCGGCGTCAACGCGCCTGGTTTCGCGGCGAGCGCACCGCGCGCCGCGTTCGTGCGGACGCTCTCGAGGCGTTCGCAAGGGAAACTCTGGGTTGGCGGTAAGGGTCGTACACGATGAACTCCATGCGTTTGGTGAAGATGCACGGCGCGCACAACGACTTCGTCGTGGTCGATGCGCGCGAAGCGGCCGTCGAGCGGGGGCCCGAGCTCGCGCGGTGCCTCTGCGACCGGCGCGGTGGTATCGGAGCGGACGGTCTGCTCGTGGTCGGCTCGTCACGCATCGCGCAGGTTGCGATGCGCGTCTTCAATGCGGATGGTAGCGAAGCCGAGATGTGCGGAAACGGAATCCGCTGCGTCGCACGCTATCTCGACGAGGCGGGCGAGGGCGCCGCTCTCATGGTCGAGACCGAAGCCGGCGTCATTGCGACGCGCGTGGTTGCCCGCGAGCCGCAGTATCTCGTTCGCGTCGCAATGGGCGTTCCGCGTTTCGAATCGGTCGCACTCGAGCTCGCGCAGGCGCGCGTCGTCTCGCTCGGAAATCCCCACGTCGTCCTGTTGCGAGCCGCAGGCGACGACATGGATCTGGTAGCGACGGCGATCGCGTTGCAACGCTCGCCGGCCTTGCCGCAGGGCGCGAACGTCCACCTCGCCGTCGTCGAGAACGAGCACGCCCTGCGCGTGCGCCATTGGGAGCGCGGCGTCGGGCTGACGCAAGCGTGCGGCACCGGCGCCGTCGCGTGTGCCGCTACCGCCATCGCGCTCGGACGCGCGCGCTCGCCGGTCGACGTACACGTTCCTGGCGGCGTCTTGGTCGTCGAATGGGACGGCGAAGGAGAAGCGCATCTCACCGGCCCTGCGATGCGCGTTTTCGAAACGGCGATCGACCCGTGGAAGCTCTAACGGCGGGGCTCGCGTACTGCGATCGGCGCGGTCGAATCTACTTCGACGAGACGGCAGTCCCTCTGGCCGACGGCGGCGTCGTTCGCGAAGCGCACGCCGACGAGTTGATCGCCGCACCGGCAGGAACGATGCCGATGATTCTCCCGCAGCGTCATCCGCTCACGGCCTCGGGCCCGGCGTCGAGACGCTACGCACTTGCGGCTGCTTTACCCGCAGGGTACACGCGGCTTCTCGTTCCTGCGTACGAATCGGAGCCGGACGCGCCGGCTCTGCCGCTCTTCGGCTACACCTTTGCCTGCGTCCTCAACGATACGCTGCACGTTGCCGCGATGCGAACGGACGAGAGCGAGGATTGGCTCCCGCGGCGCTTCGAGCCGGGTCAGCTGGAGGCGGTGCTCGATCGCCGTCTCGCGGAGGACGTAGAGAATCGCGTGCTCGCACAAGTTGCCCGTTGCTCGCGCGAGTACGGATGCTTCACCGCGCAGAACGTCTTTCTCGAGCGCGGCGAAGCGGCGCTTCCGGTTTCCCCGCGGTGCAACGCCCGCTGCATCGGCTGCATCTCGGAGCAGGAGCCGCAGACGCACGTTCCCTCGCCGCAGGAACGGATCTCGTATGAGATCTCTGCGCAGGAGCTGGCGCGCGTGGCCATCCGGCATCTCGAGCGCGTCGACGACGGCATCGTCTCCTTCGGCCAAGGGTGCGAAGGCGAGCCGTTGCTTCGGTCCTCGGCGATTGCGCGGGCCATCGACATCATTCGCGAGAAGCGCCGCAACGGAACGATCAATCTCAACACCAACGGCAGCATGCCGCGTGCGCTCGGGACCTGCATCGACGCTGGGCTGGACGCGGTGCGTATCAGCCTCAACTCCTTTCGTCCCGCCGTCTACGCGGCCTACTACCGGCCGATCGGATACGAACTCGACGACGTCCTCGCGTCCGCGCGTCTCGCCGTCGAGCGCGGCCTTCGGGTCTCGCTCAATCTGTTGACGCACCCCGGCGTCACCGACGACGCAGAGGAAGTGGCGGCGGCGGCGGCATTTCTGCGCAACGTTCCCGTGGCGATGGTGCAGACGCGCACGCTCAATATCGACCCCGAATGCTACTTCGCCGCCGTCGGGCGGTCGCGAGAGCCGCTCGGCATGCGCGCCGCGCTCGACGCGATTCGCGCGGCTGGAGCGGCCGTGGGCAACTTCACGCACACGCACTA
>DATKRS010000014.1 GCA_035532035.1 Candidatus Dormiibacterota bacterium | reverse complement strand
AGGAGTCCCCTGCTCTATCCAGTTTGAGCTACGGGCGCGCGCTGACCTTGCCTCATTTTATGCGGGTTTGCGGCGCAACCGCCCTTCGGCCGGGGCATGGAAACCTGCGGCGCTTACTAGCGGCCGCCCACCCGCAGGGCGCAGGCCCTCGACTTTTCGCAAAACCCGGGATCTGGCCCACGATCGGACGCTATCTCATGCCTTCTTGCTGTGGTGCTGATCGCGCCACTCGGTCTCATTTGGTATCGCGTTCTTCTCCACGATCGTTGGACGAAGACGCGCGTGCCGAAAGTCGAGCGCGTCGTCGCGCGTGCGGCCACCTTCGCGTCGTCATCCGTGAATGTCGCCGCACGAGACATACGCTCCGAGATCGTCGGCGCTCTTGTGCACGTTGATTGCCAGCGGACGGGAGAGCAGATCGGAAATCGTGACGCCTGGAAGAGTGGTCGTCGATGACCCGTTGACGACGTTCGCGAGCGGATGTTGGACGCCGCCTAGGTCGGAGCACACGCCGAAATGGACGTGCGCTGGTTCGGGCGTCGACGTCGCGTTCTGGAGCGAGATCACGATCTGGACGCCGTTGCTGGTCTGTGTGATCGTCGCGGTACCGTCTTCGCCGGACCCGCTTTGCGCATTCATGGTAACGTCGAGCGTCGCCGGGGTGTCTGCCGATACGCACGCGATCGCGGATACCGACAGCAAAGCCGCAGCGGCAAGTGCAAAACGGGGAAGGCTCATGGTTGCGTTTCCTTTTTCTGCAGCGAGGGTAACCGAGCACTGATTCGGGGGCTCGAGACGCCACCCCCGCCGTACGGCGAGGCGGGTCGGTTCGCCCCGCAAGGCTGTCGCCCAGCTCCTGCGAAATCGTTTGAGTCGTGACGGACTACAGGCTGCTCGAGGAACAAGTCAGAGGCTTGCTGAGCGACGAGAGCGATCCCATCGCCAACGCCGCAAACTTCGCCGCTCTGGTCTACGGCGAGATACCCGACGTCAGCTGGGCCGGCTTCTACTACGCAGACCCCGAGGGCGAGTTGGTGCTCGGTCCGTTCCAGGGGCGACCCGCTTGCGCGCGTCTACCGAAAGGAAGGGGCGTCTGCGGCGCGGCGTTCTTGCGTCGCGAGATCCTCGTCGTCGACGACGTTTCGCAGTTCGCCGATCACATCGCGTGCGATTCGGCCGCTCGCTCGGAGATCGTGGTACCGCTGGTTGTGGATAACTCTGCCTACGGCGTCTTCGACCTCGACAGCGCTCTCCTGCGCAGATTCATCCCTGACGATCAGCGGGGCATCGAGAGTCTCGTGAAAACGTTCGTCTCGTTGACTCCGCGACCGAAGCGCAATGAGAAGGAATCTCTTCCGTTTGGTAAAAATCCCGTGAGGAAAACTCCCCGATGAGCGTTGAACCGCGCGCTCGCAGATGGCGAGTAGTGCGCTCTTCGGATCGGAAAGCAGGTCGCGATGCTCCAAACTCTGGACGAAGAGGGCACGCGCCTCGAGCTTTCGCTCGAGATCGCAGGTGACGCTCAGCGCGCGTCGATCATTTTTTGGAAGACGTGGCTCTGGCACTCGCGCGAAACCGTCGGGCGACCTACGAGGACCTTCTGCACGGAAGTCGCGCAGCGTTTCGACGTCGCGCCCGACGACGTGTACCGTCAGTGGATCGAATGGTACGAGCTGCTAACGAGTTGGGACCTCGCCGCCGCTATGCTCGGCCGCGACATCCGCGCGACGGCCATCCCCTACGGCACGTCGCACCGTCGCGCCTAACGCGGCAAAGCCCACCGCCGTCGCGCCGATCCCAAACCATATCGGCGCTTTCGCGAGCCACACGCCCCACGAGGACAGGACGTAATGCGTCGCTACGAAGGCGGCCCATGGCGTCTGCGCGATGGTTACCGGGAGCCCCACGACGGACGTCGTGGAGAAGCCGAAGCCGGTAACGAGGAATGCGACGGCGGCAATCGCGGTTACGGCGATTGCCCCCAGTGCCGTGACGAGCCCGTGGAAAAGCGAACGCCCGTACACCGTTCCCAACCATAACGCGACGATCGGCACGAGCACGAGCGTTCCCCGCGCCAAGAACACCGCAAAGAGCGGCAGCGCGAGCGCCACGATGGCGGCAGTGCGCACCCACGATGGGCGTTGCCATCCAAGCCATAGCGCTCCGGGAACGGCGAGCGCGACGTGATCCAGGTGGAGAAACGGGCTACTCACAAGAGCGAAGACCGGCGCTGCAAGCAATGCTGCTTCCGGTCTCTCCCGCGACAGTGCCGTGCGCGAGAACCAGAACGTCACGCCGAGCATCGCGAGCCAAAACACGCGGCCGGCGAAGAGCGATGACCCCGCGGAGACGCCGAGCCGATCGAGCACCCACGGAAGGCCGTACTGGAAATACGCCGGCAACTCTGAGAGCATGTGTGCCGGAAGAACGTCGCGTACGTAGGCCACGTTCTCGGAGATGCCGAGCGCCGAGAACGACACGATCGCAAGAACGGCAAGCGTCACACCAACCGCAATCGCGTATCGCATTGAGAGCGCCGCAGCGGCAACGGCCATCGCGACGCCGACCTGCGGCTCGAGCATCGCGAATACGATGCCGACGCCGACCAAGCCGGGGCGGCGTTCGCGTGTGCCAGTCGCTGCAAGAGCAATGCCGAGCAAGGCGAACGGCAGCAGCTCGCCGACCGACCACGAGATCGTCACGAGCACGACGCCGAGCGCAACGAGAATGCTCCACCGATCCCCAGTGCGCAGACGCTCCAACAACAGAATCGCCGCAGCCGTAGAGGCGAACATAGCGACGATCCAGAGCGCCGCGGCAACGCCGAACGGAAGCCAGGCGATCGCAGCAAAACCAGCGATCGCGTAGCCTGGGAGCGGAGCCGGCAGTACGAAGCCCGGTCGCGCAACGAAGAGCGGTGCCGGCGCCGGCGATGCTTCGCAGCGCGCCATCGGTAGCGCGTCGTACGGATCCGCGTGCGCCAGCAGAACGCGACCCGCACAATAGAACGCTTTGAAATCGTCCAGCGCAAAACGGCCGTGCACGACGGTCGGAACCCAGCAGCAGAGCGCAGCAATGACGATCGCCATCGCCGCCGCGGCGCGCGCACTCATGCGGCGGCCCCCTTCGGCGCGCGCGCGAGCGAGACGAGTCCGGCGGCGGTCGCGGCAATCGCAAGCCAGATCGGGGCTTTCACGAGCCAGAGACTCCACGACGTCATGATGAAGTGCTTGCCGATGTATTGCGCCCATGCCGCCTGCGGCAGCGTTGCCGGCAACGTTTGAACGGGCGGCGCGTGCATGCTTCCCGTGCCGGTGAGAATCGCGACGCCGCCGATCAGCGACAGCACGACGATCGTCAGCAACGCCGTCCGGATACCGACAATCGCCGACGCGTATGACGTCGCTGCGAGCCACGCGCCTACGAACGGTGCGAGCGCGACCAGTCGGATGACTGAAAAGACATAGAGCACCGGCACCGCAAGCGCGACGAGTGCCGCCGTGCGCAGCCAGGAGGGGCGCAGAGCGTTCGTCGCCAGCCACGCGGCGGCCGGAACGGCAAGCGCGATCTGATCGAGGTGGAGAAACGGGCCGCCGACGACGGCAAACGCCGGCGCTGCGAGGAACGCGATCTCGGGGCGAGCGCGCGCGGCGTCGCTGCGCGCGAACCACACCGTGACGCCGAGCATCACGATCCAGCAGAGTCTTCCCGCGAAGATCGCCGCGCCGGCCGCAACGCCGATCCTATAGAGCATCCATGACAGGCTGTACTGCAGGACGCTCGGGAGTTCGGAGAGCAGATGCGCGGGGAGAACGACGCGAAAGTAGGCGACGTTTCCCGCAACGCCGAGTAGCGTCAGCGAGACGAGGCCGAGAATCGCGGCAACCGCGATTGCGGGGATCGCAAAGCGCCGGCCGAGCGCAACCGCCGCGAGCAGTACTGCCGCACCGATTTGCGGCTCGACGAGGGCGAATGCCACGCCGAGCGCAAGCGCCCACGGGCGGCCGTATCGCGCGCTCCACGCGGCAAGAGCAATCCCCAGAAGCGCGATCGGAGGAAGCTCGCCCACGGGAAAGCAGACGGCAACCATCGGCAGGGCGAGCGCGACCGCGATCGCCCACCCGTCTCCGGCACCGGTCTTGGCGAAGAGCGCGACAGCGACTGCGAACGCCGCCGCGAGAAGCACGATCCAGACGAAGGCGGCGATGTCGAACGGCAGCAGTGCGAAGGGCACGAACAGCGCGATCGCATATCCGGGCAGCGGGGCCGGTACGACTTCTCCGGGCTGCGTCACGTACAATGGGTACCGTGCCGGCTGCCGCTCGCAGCGCGCCATCGGTGCCGCCGCGTACGGGTCGCCATGCTGCAGCACGACGCGCGCCGAACAGTAAAACGCCTTGAAATCGCCCATCGCGTAGCGGCCCCGAGCGACGTTGGCTCCTGAGATTCCAAGTGCCGCCGCGACGAGCAGAATCGCGGCGACTTGCCGCATCACGCCGCGGTGATGGAAAGCGGCGACCCGATCGCGACCGGGAGCAGCACCGAGACGCGGTTACCGGCGCTCGTGTGTACCACGTCGAGCCGTTCTGCCAGCGCCCGAACCAGGAAGAGACCGCGGCCGCCCTCGGCCAGCACGTCGGGAACGTGCTCGCCCGTGCTACGAAACGCCTTGCCCCGATCGCTCACGTGCAGCGCGACGGAGCGATCGTCGCACTCCAGCGTCACCTCGGCATCGCCCGGCGTATGCCGCGCCACGTTCGACACGAGCTCGCCGACGATCGCTTCGACGGCAGCGAAATCCGACGCTGGCGCGGCGATCTCGCCCAGATGCCAGAGTACCGCACGTTTGACGCGGTGCGCCGCGCTCTCGTCCTTCGCGTCGAGCTTCCAGGTTTGGCGAAGCGCCGACGCCGGCGCGCACTGCAGATCGGTAATGCCGACGAACAGCACGGCCGAGTCATCGCGCGGCTGCACCCCCGCGAAAATGCGCCGCTGGATTTGCTCGGCGATATTGCCCCCAGGGCTGAATGCTTCGACGCGGATCGCGGCTTCGAGGGCCGCCATGCCTTTATCGTAGTCGCGCTCGGCCTCGACCATACCGTCCGTGTAGAGCACCAGGGCGTTCCCGAGCCCGAGGCACAGCTCGTACGTTGTGAAATCGGAGCGCCGATTGACGCCCAGCGCGATGCCGCTGCCTTCGAGCGTGCTCGTCTCCCGCTCCGGCGTTACGAGGAAGGGCGGCGGATGCCCGGCGACCGCGTAGCGCAGCTTGCCGTCCGCGAGATCCAGCACGCCGAAGAACGCCGTCACCATGCGCTGCTGATCGTCGGCGCAGATTGCGTGATTGACGCGACGAAGGACGCTCGCGGGGTCCGGATCCTCGCGTGCAGCGATGCGAATCGCCTGACGCGCGGATCCCATGACCGTCGCTGCCTGAAGGTCGTGTCCGGCGACGTCGCCGACGCCGATGCCGAGCGACCGCTCGGAAATCGAAAACACGTCGTACCAATCGCCGCCGATCTCGGCACTCTTTGCGGCAGGAACGTATGCGGCGTCGATGCGCACGCCGGGGACAACCGGCAGGTTCTGCGGGAGCAGCGCCTGCTGCAGCGTCGACGCGACGTGGTGCTCGCGTTCGTATGCGAAGAGCAGCTCATCCTTTTGCCGCAACGCCTCGCGCAGACGGCGCGTGATCTCTTGGTAGAGCCGATCGAGCGTTGCGATCTCGTCGTTTCCGTCGATCGCCTGCACGCTCTCGCCCGAGCCGAGTCGGCGTACGTTGCTCGCCAAGAGCTCGAGACGGCGCACGATGCGCAAGCCGAAGTGCGTCATCGCTAAAAGCGTTGCGGCGATTCCGCAGAGACAGACGAGGAGAATGACGGCAAGCGCAAAACGCAAACGCCGCGAAAAGGCGTCGAAGCCTGACATCGTCAGAGAGCGCTCTTGCTTGTCGAGGCCGCTCTTCGTGCTGTTGAGCGTAAGGGAGAGCCGGCGGACGGGCGGCGACGCGGCATACGCGCGTGCTTGCGACGCGTGCCCGGCTTGCATCAGCGCAAGGTAGCGTGCGATCACGATCATGCCTTCATGCGTTGCCGCGACGTAGCGCCGCGCGCTCGCGCGTACCGCCGGCTGCTCCGTGGTGAGGGCGAGCAGGCTTTTCGCTTGCCCCGGAAATGCTGCGGCCCAGCGCCGGTAATTGCGCAGGTCCGCAGGGCGGTGCGACGACGTATAGTCCGTAACGCTGCGGGCCGCCGCCGTGACGATCGCGCTGAGGGCATCGCTCTCGCCGAGAACCCTGGTCGCTTGCTGCGACGAAGCGGAGATCGACTGCGCGTTGGAGACGAGCAGCGCCGCAAAGACGGCGAGCAGGACGAGAAAAAGCAGGGGCGCGGCACTCAGGAGCAGCGCCTGCATACGAATTTTGCCGACTCGCGTATGCATCGGAGGATCGTTTTTCGGCGCGCAGGGAGGACCGCCTCCGAAGAACCATCTTAGAAGAACGATGGAGCCCGCACGCATCGTCCAGGAGACTCTCGTCGCGCTCTTCGGTGACACCTACGGCACCGCGATGGGCGTACGGCTCTGGGACGGAACCCGCGTCGAGGGCAGCCGCCAGCGCTTCACGCTCGTCGTCGCGCATCCCGGAGCGCTGCGTACGGCGCTACGCGCACCGTTCGACCTTTCGGCGGGAAGGGCGTTCGCGGCCGGCCTCCTCGACTGCGAAGGTGACATCGAAGCCGCCGTCGACGCGCTGTTGAATGCCGTCGCCGGCCTTACGCCTCGGCGCGCCGCACACATCTGGCTGATGCTGCGCCGTCTCCCGCGAGCCCGGCTTGCGCGACTGCGCGAAGCGCGCTTGCGCGGCGGGCTCCATTCACGAGCGCGCGATTTGGCCGCGATCGGATTTCACTACGATCTCCCGCTGCCGTTCTACGCCACCTTTCTCGACTCGCATCTCATCTATTCGTGCGCCTATTACGACGACGGCCTTTCGAACCTCGAGACGGCACAGCTCGCGAAGCTCGATCACACCCTACGCAAGCTTCGTCTCGCCCCCGGCGAGCGTTTGCTGGATATCGGATGCGGCTGGGGCGCGCTCGTCATCCGCGCTGCGCAAGCGTTCGGCGCGCGCGCGCTCGGCATAACGCTCAGCCGATCGCAGTACGAGGAAGGCAACCGGCGCATCGACGCTGCCGGATTACGCCGGAGCGCGAGCATCGAGCTACGGGATTATCGCGACCTCGGCGACGAGCGCTTCGACAAGGTCGCGAGCATCGGCATGTTCGAGCACGTGGGCCGCGCAAAACTGCCGGAATATTTTCGCGCCGCATATCGCGCGCTTCGCCCCGGCGGCCTCTTTCTCAATCACGGAATCGCCGCCGAAGGCCCCGCAGTGGGTAGACGTGCGACGAGCTTCATGGAGCGCTTCGTCTTTCCGGACGGCGAACTCGTGCGTATCGCCGAGGCGCTGGCCGTCGCGCAGGACGCCGGCTTCGAGGTGCGCGACGTCGAGAACCTGCGCGAGCATTACGCACGGACGCTGCGCGCGTGGGTTGCAAATCTCGAACGGCACCGCACCGAAGCGGTCGACGCGGCCGGTGAGCAGAGCTACCGCATCTGGCGGCTCTACCTGGCCGGCAGCGCACAGGGCTTCCGCAGCGCGCGCATCGCGATCTATCAATCACTGCTCGCACGTCCGCGCGGCGACGGCACGGTCGATCTGCCGCCGACGCGACGAGATCTGTATGCCTGAGCTCTTCTCGCCCATCGGTTTGCGCTCGCTGACGCTCGAGAACCGCATCGTCGTCTCGCCGATGTGCCAGTACTCCAGCGTGGATGGAAGCCCGAACGACTGGCATCTCGTCAACCTCGGACACTTCGCGCTGTGCGGCCCCGCCCTGGCCTTCTTCGAAGCCACGCACGTCAGCCCCGAGGCTCGCATCACCGATTGCGACCTCGGCCTCTACAGCGACGAGAACGAGCAAGGGATGGAACGCGTCGTGCGATTCTTGCGGCGCTACACCCGCAGCAAGATCGGCGTGCAACTGGCGCACGCCGGCCGAAAGGGAGCGACGCTTCCTCCGTGGGAGGGCGGTGGCCCCGCACCGCCGGGTCGCTCGTACGAGATCGTTGCTCCTTGCGCGGTCCCATACGACGTCGGGTGGCACGTCCCGCACGAGCTCGACGATGCGGGAATGCAGAAGGTCCTCAGCGACTTCGTTGTGGCGGCGCTGCGCGCCGAGCGGCTCGGCATCGATGTCGTCGAGCTCCATTTCGCGCACGGCTACCTCGCGCACGAGTTCCTCTCGCCGCTCTCGAATCGGCGATCCGATCGATACGGAGGATCGCTCGAAAACCGCATGCGCTTTCCGCTCGCGCTCTTCGCCGCCGTGCGCGATGCTTGGCCGGAAAGAAAACCTCTCGGCGTGCGCATCTCCGCCACGGATTGGGTCGAGGGCGGCTGGGACGTCGAGCAATCGGCTGCATTCGTCGAACGCCTCAAGAAGCTCGGCTGCGACTTCGTCGACGTCTCGAGCGGAGGGCTCTCACCACAGCAACGGGTCGCGGTTGGCCCCGGCTATCAGGTTCCGTTCGCCGCGCGCATCAAACGCGCTACGGGAATGGCAACGATCGCGGTGGGCATGATTACCGACCCAAAGCAGGCCGAGCAGATCGTTGCCGGCGGGGATGCGGACATGGTTTCTCTCGCGCGTGGGTTCCTACGTCACCCACGCTGGGCATGGGATGCAGCCGACGCGCTGGGCGGCGGCGAACCGTTCGTGCCCGACCAATACCGTAGAGGGCGCACGATCACCTGACGTACCAGACGCTCCACGTCGACTGAACTGCAGAGGTTGCGTTCCGGCGTCGACGCCGTTGCCGTCCCGGCGGCCGCGCCTAATCGAAGCGCGTCAGGAAAGGTCGCGCCGCGTTCGAGCGCCAGTGCCATTGCGCCGACCATCGAGTCGCCCGAGCCGATCGTGCTGCTCACCGTCACGCTCGGCACTTCGATCTTCCACGCGCCCTCGGCGTCCACGCCGAGCGCGCCGCGCTCCCCTTGCGAGATGACGACGCACGCCGCGCCGCGTGCGCGCAACTCGATCGCAGCCTCGAGCATTTCATCGTCGCCATGCAGCGCGCGCCCGACGACCTCCGCTGCTTCTTCTTCGTTGGGCTTGATCAGCGCCGGATGCGCTTGCAGAACGCTCGCCAAGGCTTCGCCCGACACGTCGACGATGCAGCGCACGCCTCGCGCGTTCAACCACGTGACCAAATCTCGATAGATGGTGGGAGCGATCCCCGGAGGGGCGCTGCCGCCGAGCGTCACGATGCGGCCGGCGCCGATGGCGCAGAGCCTTGCTTGCAACGCTGCAACGTGCTGCGGCGCAACGATGGGGCCCTCCGCCAGCAGACGGGTTCTGCGACCGACGGCGCGCTCGTAGATCATGACGTCGAAGCGCGTGAGCCCCTCGACGTCGTCGAAGTCGTGGGTGACGCGCTCCTCGTCCAGCCGCGCGCGCAGCAGCGCACCCGTGAGACCGCCGACGAACCCGTACGCGACGGTCTCGCCGCCGAGCCGATGAATGACGCGACTCGCGTTGATTCCTTTTCCTCCAGGATCGATCGTGCTCGAGCGGCAACGATTCGTCTCGCCCAGGCGCAGGCCGGGAAGATCCACGGGAACGTCGAGCGACGGATTGAGCGTGACCGTCGCGATCGCGTTCACGCGACCGTTCGTTCTTCTGCCGCTTCTCGTTTCGGCGGGACGACGACTACCGGGACCGACGCGGCGCGCATCACGCCTTCTGCAACGCTTCCCATCAGCAGGTGTAGGAGGCCCGTTCGGCCGTGCGTTCCCATCACGATCATCGTCGCGTTCTTCTGCGCCGCAATCGTTTGAATTTCCTGAGACGGATCGCCGTACGCAAGGATCGTCGTCGCCTTTCCGTCAGCGGCCTCGACGCGCGCCACAGCATCGGCGAGATACCGCTCCCCGTCGGCACGCAGCGCGTCGTAGCATCCGTCGAGCAATGCAGGATCCCCGAAGCTGAGCCGCGCCGCTCGACCGCTATCGATCACGTGGCAGAGCAGCAACTCCGCCGACAACCCGCGGACGAGCTCAACCGCGACGTCCACCGCGCCCAGGGCGAACGCAGAGCCGTCCACGGGCACGAGAATCCGCTGCCGGTTCATTTTGCGTCCTCCGCAGTCATCTGACGAATGGTTTTCAGCACGCTGTCCGGGTTGAGGCTGATCGAGTCGATTCCGAGCTTCGCCAGATAGGTCGCAAGCTCGGGGTAATCCGACGGCGCTTGTCCGCATATGCCGACGGCGCGACCGTTTCGCTTGGCCCCCACGATCGTCTGACGCAACATCTCGAGCACGCCTGGATCCCGCTCATCGAACTCGGCTGCGACAAGCTCCGAATCGCGATCGACGCCGAGCACGAGCTGCGTCAGATCGTTCGATCCAATCGAAAATCCGTCGAAATGGCGCGCAAAAGCGTCGATCTGAATGACATTGTTCGGGATCTCGCACATCACATAGATTTGTAAACCGTTCTGTCCACGCCGAAGGCCGAGCTCGGCCATGCGCGCGATGACGCGCTCGGCCTCGTCGACCCGGCGACAGAAAGGAATCATGAGAATGACGTTTTGAAGCCCCATGACATCGCGCACGCGCTTCATCGCAGCGCATTCGAGCGCGAACGCATCGGCATAGATCGGGTGCGTGTACCGTGACGCGCCGCGCAGGCCGAGCATGGGGTTGGCCTCCTGCGGTTCGAACGCGCTTCCACCGAAGAGCTGCGCGTACTCGTTGCTCTTGAAGTCCGACATGCGAACGACGACGGGCTTCGGATAGAACGCCGCCGCGATCGTCCCAACCCCTTCAGAAAGGGTGCGAATGAAGTACTCGGCGGGTGAGGCGTCGTTCTCTGCGAGCGTTTCGATCGTTCGCGCGATCGTCGGATCGGTAATGCGCTCCGGATGCGCGAGCGCCATCGGATGGACGCGCACTTCGTCGGAGACGATGAACTCGATACGAGC
Organism: Candidatus Dormiibacterota bacterium; assembly: GCA_035532035.1. Taxonomy (NCBI): domain Bacteria; kingdom Bacillati; phylum Candidatus Dormiibacterota; species Candidatus Dormiibacterota bacterium. The sequence continues at coordinate 27,667 of DATKRS010000014.1, read as the reverse complement.
GAGCCCGACCCCGTCATTGGGCAGCATGCTGCGCGCAAACGCGGAGTCAGGATCCCCCAAGGTCAACATAATTTTGGTTTTCGGATGCGGCAGCTTGCCGACGTCCACGTGCTCGACGTCGAAGTGGAGGCGCCCCGCGTAGACGCGTCCTTCCTCACCGTGGGCGCACGATACCGTAACCTCCGCGCCCGTGTGAAGAACGGCGGTTGCCGTTCCCGTTCCAACGACCGCCGGAATCCCGAGCTCGCGCGCAACGATCGCCGCGTGACACGTGCGTCCTCCGCGATCGGTTACGATCGCGCTTGCAATCTTCATCACCGGCTCCCAGTCCGGCGTCGTCGTGTGCGATACGAGCACTTCGCCCGGACGGAAGGCGTCGAGGTCCGCGCTCCCCTCGACGACGCGCACGGGACCGAACGCAATGGTCGAGCCAACGGCGCGGCCGGTCGCGATCGGTTTGGCGTCCGTGGCGATGTGATACTCGTCGATCGTGCTCAGCTCGCGACGGGACGCTGCGGTCTCAGGGCGCGCCTGTACGAGATAGAGCTCCCCGTCGACGCCGTCTTTCGCCCATTCGACGTCCATCGGAAGCGGATGGCCTGCGAGCTCGCTATAGCGCCGCTCGACCGCAACGCACGACACGGCGAGAGCGACGATCTCGTCGTCCTCGAGGCAGAAGCGTCCTCGATCGATCTCCGGCGTCGCGAGCGTCTGCGTCGTCGACTGCAGCGTTGTACCGCCGCCGAAGACGAGCCTGCGCTCTTTGGCGCCGAGCCTGCGCCGAAGCACCCCGCGGTAGCCTTGCGCCAGCGTCGGTTTAAAGACGTAGAACTCGTCGGGGTCGACGGCGCCTTGAACGATCGTTTCGCCCAAACCGTAGGAGCCCGTGATGAAGACGACGTCGCGAAAGCCGCTCTCGGTATCGAGCGTGAAGGCGACGCCGCTCGAGGCAAGATCGGAACGAACCATCTTCATGATGCCCACCGAAAGCCCGACCTTGAAATGGTCGAATCCCTGGTCGATGCGATAGTGGACGGCACGCTCCAAAAAGAGGCTCGCGATACACGAACGGTAGGCCTCCAAAAGCATCGTCTCGCCGCGAACATTGAGATAACTCTCGTGCTGGCCCGCAAAGCTTGCCGTCGGCAGGTCTTCGGCGGTCGCCGAGCTACGGACGGCGACCGAAAGATCGGGGCCATACTGTCGTTGGAGGCCGCGGTATGCGCTGCAAATCTGCTCGGCGAGATCCTGCGGCAACGGCGCCGACACAACGGCATCGTACGCGCGCCGCGCGCGCACCGCAAGATCGGCGATCTTCGACGCGTCGAGTCCGTCGAGGGCCGCATGCAGCTTTGCCCAGACGCCGCCATGCTCCATCACGTAACGGTACGCGTCCGCCGTAACCGCGTAACCGTTCGGCGTACGGACGCCAAGCGGTGTCAGGGAGCAATACATCTCGCCGAGCGATGCGTTCTTGCCGCCCACGCTCGCCACGTCCGCGTTCGAGATACTGCGGAAAGGACGGACGTACTGCGATTCCAGGAGCGCGTCGGCTCCGGCCGCGCTCGCTTGCGCCATCATTATCGCCTCATCCTACGCGACGGGCGCGAAGCAGCCGCGAAGGGCATTCCGCACTTCTTCTCAGGCTTCCATATCTAGGCGCAGGCGGTTACCATCATGGAATGACGACCTGGACGTGTCCCATGCACCCCGAGGTCCGAGCCGCCGGACCCGGGGAATGCCCAACGTGCGGAATGGCGCTCGAACCGACTCAGCCAGGCGCGGACGTCGAGGAGGGCGGCGAGCTCGCCGACATGACGCGGCGCTTTTGGGTGGGCGCCGCGTTCACCGCGCCCGTCGTGGTGCTCGCGATGGCGAAGCCGATTCCTTGGCTCGAGGCGATCTTGACGACGCCGGTTGTCCTCTGGTGCGCCTTCCCGCTCTTCGCGCGTGCTTGGCGCTCGATCGTCGCTCGCAGCCTCAACATGTTCACGCTGATCGGTCTGGGCGTCGGCGTTGCATACCTCTACAGCCTCGCGGCGGCCGCGAGCGGCCGGGCGACCTACTTCGAGTCGGCGGCTGCGATCACGACGCTCGTTCTGCTCGGGCAGATGCTCGAGCTGCGCGCTCGCCGGAGTACCGGGGCCGCGATTCGCGCGCTGCTCGATCTCGCGCCGAAAACCGCGCACCGCATCGACGTCGGCGGCAACGAACTGGACGTCGCACTCGATGCGGTCGCGGTCGCCGACCGTCTTCGCGTTCGCCCCGGCGAAAAGATTCCGGTCGACGGAATCGTGCTCGACGGCGGCTCCTCCGTCGACGAATCGATGCTCACCGGCGAATCGATGCCGGTCGAAAAGCAGCCGGGCGACCGCGTTATCGGCGCGACGCTGAACCTCACCGGATCCTTCGTCATGCAAGCGCGGCGCGTCGGAAGCGAAACGGTGCTCGCTCAGATCGTGGCTATGGTCGGCGAAGCCGCGCGAAGCCGAGCGCCGATCCAGCGCGTTGCCGACGCCGTGGCCGCCGTCTTCGTTCCCGTCGTCGTCGCGACCGCGGTCGTGACCTTCGCGTGCTGGCTCGCCTTCGGCCCACATCCGGCGCTTTCGCATGCGATCGTCAACGCGGTTGCCGTGTTGATCGTCGCTTGCCCGTGCGCGCTCGGTCTCGCAACGCCGATGTCGATCACCGTCGCAAGCGGTAAGGGAGCGAGCATCGGCGTGCTCTTCAAAAATGCCGAGGCGATCGAAACGTTGTGCCGGGCGGATACGCTCGTCATCGACAAGACCGGCACGTTGACGGAAGGTTCGCCCGTGCTCGCGACCGTCGCCGGCACGCCGGAGATGCTGCGCCTCGCGGCAAGCCTCGAGCGCGCGAGCGAACATCCGCTCGCGCGAGCGATCGTCCAGGGGGCAGAGGGCCGCGGAATGCACCTCGCTCCCGTCGCCGACTTCCACGCCGTGCCCGGCAAAGGGGTGCGCGGCACGGTCGACGGCCACGCCGTTACACTGGGGAACGCAGCGTTCATGACCGACGTCGGCATCGGCGATGCAGAGATCGCCGCGAAGGCGTCAATCGCCGGAAGTGACGGCTCGACGATCGCCTTCATCGCAATCGACGATGCGCTCGCGGGCCTTCTCGCCCTTGCCGATCCAATCAAACGCTCTGCGCGCGGGGCCATCGACGCGCTGCACGCCGACGGGATGCGCGTCGTGATGGTCACCGGCGATCGCGAAAGCGCGGCAACGGCCGTAGCGCGGCGCCTCGGGATCGACGACGTGCGCGCCGGCGTTCCGCCGAGCGAAAAGGCGCAGATCGTCAAGGAGCTGCAGAGGCAAGGCCGGATCGTAGCGATGGCCGGCGACGGAGTCAACGATGCGCCGGCGCTCGCGCAGGCTGATGTCGGCATTGCGATGGGCACCGGAACCGACGTCGCGATCGAGAGCGCCGGCATAACGCTCGTGAAGGGCGATCTCGATGGCATCCTTCGCGCGCGCCGTCTGAGCGCGGCGACGATCCGCAACGTGCGTCAGAACCTCTTCTTCGCCTTCGTCTACAACGTGCTCGGCATACCGATCGCCGGCGGAGTGCTCTTCCCGTTTTTCGGGATTCTTCTCTCGCCGATGATCGCCGCAGCGGCCATGTCGTTCAGCTCGGTGTCGGTCATCGCAAACGCCTTGCGCTTGCGGAGCGTTCGCGTTTGACTCGCGGGAGCCTCAGAGTTTGTTCGCGGCGCTCGTGAAGAGGGTGCTGATATGCGTTCCGAGGGTCTTCATCGACACCATGGCAGCCATCGCCACCAGCGCGAGAAGCAGTCCGTACTCGACGAGCGTGGCTCCGCTGTCGTCAGCGAGAAGCGACCGAATCTGTCTGGGCATAACGTAAACCTCCTTCGATAGTTACTTCGATAGATTTCGGCTCACCCTACGCGCGCATACAGCGCCATTACAGAGTCATTACCGATCGTCAATGCCTCGATTGCGGCGCACCCGCATTCGACCTCGGCCCGCCTGCTAGGTCAGGATCAGCGGATACATTCTCGCTGCGAGGACGAGCAGCAGCGCGAAGATGCCGAGCTGCACCCCGAAGTCGGTGACGAGGCCGAACGTGCTCTGGTAGCCGGCGAGCATGAACGTGCGCAGCGCGTCGACCTGGTACGTGAGGGGGTTGATCATGGCGACCGCCTTCAACCATCCCGGCATCAACGAGAGCGGATAGATCGCGCTGCTCGCAAAGAAGAGCGGCATCGTGAGCACTTGGCCGATGCCCATGAAGCGCTCGCGCGTCTTGACGATGCACGCGATGATGAGGGAGAACGTGCAGAAGACCGCCGCGCCGAGCACGATGACGACGCAAACGCCGAGGACCGCCTCCAGCGTGACCCGCAAATGAACGCCGATAAGCAAGCCGATCGCATACACCATAATGGCCTGAGAGAGCCCGCGCACGCCCGCCGCGAGCGCTTTGCCCAGTACGAGCGCCTCCCGCGGTGCGGGGCTCATCATGTACTTGTAGAGCACGCCGAGATCGCGCTCCCAAATGGCCGAGATCCCGAAGAAAATCGAGATGAACAACGCACTCTGCGCGAGGACCCCGGGAACGAGGAAGGCTTGGTACGGAATGTTGCCGGTCGGAATGCCGCGCACGCGAGCGAACACCTCCCCGAACATCAGTAGCCAGAGCACCGGCTGAATGACCCGCGTCAAGAGCTCGACGGGGTCGTGAACGAGCTTCTGGATCTCCGCGTCGGTGATCGCCGCGATTTGCGTCAGGATCGTTTCGAGCGGATTCATCGTTCGGCCGGCTGGGAAGCGTTGCCGCCGGTGTAGCGGATGAAGAGGTCATCGAGCGTCACGTCGGCGCCGTAGCGGCCGGAGATCGTCTCAGGGGACTCCTCGGCGACGATGCGCCCTTCACGCATGAATGCGACGCGCGTGCAGAGCTCGGCGGCTTCGTCCATGTAGTGCGTGGTCATGAAGATCGTCGTGCCGTGGGCGCTTCGCAGGTGCCCCACGCGCTCCCACACCGAATGCCGGGCCAACGGGTCGAGACCGATCGTAGGTTCGTCCATGAAGAGCACGTCCGGCTCGTTGAGCAGCGATTGCGCAATCTCCAGACGCCGAAGCATTCCGCCCGAATAGTGGCGAGCGAGACGGTCGCGCGCGTCGTCGAGGTCCATCGCATGGAGCGCGTCGAGGATGCGCTGCCGGCGCGATGCGCGCGGCAATGCGTAGAGCCGCGCAAAGACGAGCAAGTTTTCGAATCCCGTCAGATCCGGATCTGCGGACTGCATTTGCGGAACGTATCCGATGCGCCGGCGCACCGCAACCGGTGACTGTCGCACGTCGAACCCGGCTACGCGAGCCGTTCCCGAGCTTGGCGCGAGCAGCGTCGTCAACATCTTGACCGTCGTGCTCTTTCCCGCGCCGTTCGGGCCGACGAGCCCGAACACCATGCCACGCGGAACGCGAAATGAAATGCCCTTGACGGCAGCGACGTCTCCGAACCGCTTGGTGAGGTCGATGACCTCGATCGCGATCTCGGGGGCGTCGTCGGATGCCGCTCTTACCAACCCTCGTCGCTTATCCGAATTTCGTTGCGTACCTCTGAGGTGCCCGGCACCGAGTACGCGGCCGATTCCGCTTCATCGAACTCGGCGAGGCTGGCGACCGTACCGGAGAGCTTCACGAGCCCGCCGTCTTTCACGTCGATCACGACGTTCTTGGCGTCGAATGCTGCCAAGCGCTGGAAACGGCTCTCGATACTGCGCCGCAGCTCCATCGGGTCGACGGAATACGGTTTGACTGTCATGTCGTCGTAGACGCCCCGCACCCCGGAGAGGCGCCGGACGATGTCGATGGCGTCCTCGCGCTGATACGGCCAATCGACTTGACCGTGCAGCGTGACGTATCCGCCGTGTACTTCGGGCTGAATTCCCTGCGGCAGCCCGCTGCTCCAGCGCAGTACTTCGACGACCGTCTTGGCTATGTCGGCATCATCGCGAACGTGCATGCCGGCCAACTCGACGCGCAGCTCGTTTGCGATGCCGCGCACGCCCTTGACCGACTTCACCGCCGCCTCGGCCGCCCATTTCTCGGTAAAGCTGCCCAGCGTTCCGGACAGCGTCACGACGCCGCCCTCGACTGCAACGCCGACTTTCCCCGCTTCTACGCGCGGCTCCGCCTCGAGCACATCGAGTACGCTCTGATGCAACGACCTATCTGTATCCACTATCATCATCGGGCGAATCCCCCTTCAATCCAAACGATATGTCCGCTGGGGGAAACGCTCGTGAAGTTCCTGCGAAGATTTCTTGCGCGGAGCTACTTTTGATGCACGACAACGACGGGAACGCCCGCGCTGCGGAGCGTCTCCTCGGCAACGCTGCCGAGAAACAGCCGCTTCAGGCCCGAGCGACCGTGCGTACCCATGACGATGACGTCGACGCCCAAACGACCCGCCAGCGTCACGAGCTCGTACGCGGGCTCGCCTTCCAAGAGCTCCGTGCTCGCGTTCACGCCCGCCTCCCGCGCCCGAGACGCAGCATCGGCAAGCATCGAGCGCGCGCGCGAGAGGGCGTCGTCGAGTGCGGCCTGGGTCGGTGGCATAGGCGCGTTCGCACCGGCGATCTCGATCGGATCCACTACGGTGCAAATCGTAAGCGCCGAGGATTCGGCCTTCGCAAGGCTGAGTGCGGTCCCAAACGCGGACTGCGCGCAGGGCGATCCGTCGTAGGCAAGCAGCATCTTCTTGAACACATCTTCTCCTTTCATGTTCAGCGCCGGCGCGCCTTTACCCAGCGTGATGCGATGCGCAGGATACGGCGATTCGGTCGAGCGGGGACAACCGTCACCACGCGCGGAAGGCGGAAGAACCAGGCCTTCATCGCTTCGGCCAGGATCGCATACGCAACGACGATCGCCGCGATCACGAGCACGAACGACGGCGGAAGCTGCGGCCGACGAGGTTTGAAGCTGCGCGAGCACCGCCAAAGCGTCGCTGCGCGCGGCTTCGGCAAGCGTCATGTCAACAAGGACCACGCGTGGCGCGCGATCATGGCGTTCTCGTTCGCGCGGACGATCCGCACGACGACGCTGCTCCGCGCCGCGGAAATCGTTGGGTCGCCGCGGGTGTTGGCCGAATCGTCGAGTAGCATGCCGAGATATCCGAACGGCGCGCATGCCTCTTCCCGAATCACCGGCGCGTGCTCTCCGATGCCCCCGGTGAAGACGAGCGTGTCGATGCCGCCCAGGACGGCGACCATCGCTCCCAGATGCTTTCGGAGCTGGTGCACGAAAAGCGCCACGCCTTCCGCGGCCTGAGGATCCGTTGCACGCGCGGCGAGCAGCTCGCGCATGTCGCCGGAGAAACCGGAGACGCCCTTCAGCCCGCTTTCCTCATAGAGCATCTTCGAGAGGTGGGCGGCAGTGTATCCCTGCGCGAGGAGCGCAAGCATGACGCCGGGATCGAGATCGCCCGGCCGCGTCGCCATCATGACGCCGCCGAGCACGCTGTATCCCATCGTCGTATCAACCGGCTCGTCATCGCGAACGGCGCAGAGGCTCGCGCCCGAGCCCAGGTGTGCGAGGACGGTCCGCCCCCGCGGATGGCCGAGCGATGCGAGCGCCCACTCGTACGAGAGTCCGTGAAAGCCGTACCGTCGCAGCGATGCCGGCAGCGTCCGGGGCAGCGGGAGGCGCGTGGCAACGTCGGGCAATCCGCGAAAGAATGCGGTGTCGAAGCAGAGCACTTGCGGCAGGAGCGCAAAGCGCCGCAGGGCATCCTCGACGATTGCGACCTCGACGCCGAGATGCAGCGGATCCCACGCGCGGAGCTCGCGCAGGCCGTTCAGTATCGCATCGCTCAGCCGAACGGGCGCATTGCAGCCCGGACCACCGAAGACGATGCGATGGGCGATCGCGTCGGGAGGGTCGTGCTCTTCAACGGCTCTCCAGAGCCCGGCCGCGGCGCCCTCGCCCTTCGTCTCGGCCGCTCCCGAGTAGACGGCCCGCTCGTTCGCCGAATCCCGATCGTAACACGCGAACTTGATCGACGAGGATCCTGCGTCGATGCACAGGATGCGCACGAACTCCGTTACCTGGCGGCGCGCGCGAGCAGAAGTGCGACAGCCGCCGACGCGACACGGGTCGCCACGTTGTCGGCGCGGCTCGCCAGCGCGATGGGGACTCGCGCGCCCAAAACGACTCCGGCGAGTGCCGCATGGGCGAGCAAGCTCAGCGCTTTCACGAGAACGTTCCCCGAGTCGATGTCGGGAACGATCAGCACGTTCGCGCGTCCTGCGACGAGCGAATGAATCTTCTTCTCCATCGCAGCGGCCGGGCTCAGCGCATCATCGAGCGCAAGTGGGCCGTCGAGCAGTCCCTCGGGAATTTGTCCTCGCTCCGCCATCTTGCAGAGCGCCGCGGCATCGAGCGTCGACTGAATCTTGGAGGAGACCGTCTCGACCGCCGCCAGGAGCGCCACGCGGACGTCCGCGATTCCCACCGCGTGCGCGAGATCGACGGCATTGCGCACGATGTCGCGCTTCTCATCAAGCGTCGGCGCGATATTGACGACGGCGTCGCTGATCACGAGCGGTTGCGGATACGCAGCCACGTCGACGAGGAAGGCGTGGCTCATGCGCCGCTCCGTGTGCAGGCCCGATAACGGCTGCGTGACCTCGTGCAGCAGTTCGTCGGAATGAAGGCTGCCTTTCATCAGTGCCTCGACGTTCCCGGCGCGCGCCATCTGCACCGCGATCGCGGCGGCGGCGTGACTGTGCGCGGCAGAGACGATCTCGTATGTGGAGACGTCGAGCGATGCATCTCTGGCAACGGCGCGAATCTTCTCCTCGTTCCCGACGAGCACCGGGACGATCAGGCCGGCGCGAGCGGCGGATACAGCGCCTTCGAGCGCGAGCACGTCGCACGGATGGACGACGGCGGTGCGGGCCGGCGGCAGGCCCTCGCAGCGCCGCAGGAGATCGGCGTGCCAGCCAGCAGGTAAAACGCGCTCTACGTGCATCGCGTTACGGCCGGCGCATCTTGTAGCCCACGCCGTACACCGTCAGGACGTACTCAGGGTTGTGCGGATCCGGCTCGATCTTTTTGCGCAGATTGTTGATGTGCCGGTCGAGCGTACGCTCGAAGATGTCGCCGCCGTCGTTCAAACGATCGAGCAGATGCGAACGCGTGAAGACCTCGCCTGGATTCTCCGCCAAGAGCGCAAGGATCCGGAACTCGGTCGCCGTCACATTCGCCGAACTTCCCGCGATGTGGACTTCGTGAAACTCGTGGTCGATCTCCAAATTGCCGACGAGCGTCTTCTTCGCCGCGCGCTGCAACGGCGAAACGACGGTCTCTTCGACCCTGCGGAAGAGCGCGCGAACGCGTGCTACGACTTCGCGTGCCGAGAACGGCTTCGTGACGTAATCGTCGGCACCGAGCTCGAGACCGACTATGCGATCCGCCTCCTCGGCGCGCGCGGTCAGCATGATCGAGGGAATCCGCCCATTCGGCCCGGAGACGGCGCGCAGGACGTCTAACCCACTGCCGTCCGGCAATGTGATGTCGAGGATCAACATATCCGGGCGAAGCGCGCCGATCTTCTCGAGCGCTTCCGCCACCGTACCGGCGGAGTCGACGATGAGCCCCTCCCGTTCGAGGTACGCGTGCAGAACCTCGACGATCTGCGGCTCGTCATCGACGACCAAAATCCGTTTGCGTTCCACCTGCCATTACCACGTTCGCATTCCAGCAACGCTATATCCTGGCGCGTGGACGAGGTCACCGATCGGTCCCGCATAGACCAGCACCGCAAGGACGAGAGCGATAACGCCCCAGCGAAAGAGGTGCTGCAGAGCGCTGGGCGTCGCCTCCGCGGGCATCGCCGGCACCGCGAACTCGACCTCCATCGACTCCGTCTTCTTGTTCTGCAGCAGCGTGCCGACGGCGACTGCGACGAACGTCAGAATCGCGAGGAAGAGCAACAGGCCGCCGGCGGCGGCGGCGATCATGTACGGCTGCCACGCTACTGCGACGGCGGCACCGCCGTAGCTGACATCTGAAGTCCTGCGCGGGGCCCCGAGCAGGCCGGCGAAATGCATGGAGAACGACATCACGAGCATGCCGAGGAACCACAGACGCGTCTGCATCAGCGCCCATTCCGGCTTCCACAGGGCGCGTCCGGTGAGGCGCGGGATCATCCAGTACGCGGCGCCCAGAAACGTCAGCGCCACCGGTCCGCCGACGGTGACGTGGAAGTGCCCGACAACCCAAATCGTGTTGTGCACGACCGAATCCATGCCGTACGAGGCGTTCACGAGGCCGCCGAAGCCCCCGAGAATGAAGAGCAACATGCCATATGCGGCGCCCGAAAACGCCGGATCGTTCCACGGCAGCGATCGTACCGTGGCAATGAACCCCTTGCGCCCCTGCTTGATGGCGGCGAGCTCGAACGAGGCGAAGATCGCGAATGCGGTGATGAAGGACGGAATGACGACCCCGTAGGTCGTGACCGTGAAGAGCGCTTTCCACGCGCTCGAGATGCCGGGCTCCATGAACTCGTGGTGGATACCGACGGGAGTCGAGAGCAAGATCAGCATGATGAACGTCAGGCGCGTCAAGCCGTCGCTGAAGACGTTCCCACCGTAGCGCTTTGGGATGATGTTATACCAGATGATGTACGCGCCCATGATCCAGAAGTAGACCAACGGGTGGCCGAAGTACCAAAAGAACAACCGCGTCAGCAACACGTTGACGCTGGGGACCCAGCCGAAGGCCCACGGAATGAGCATCGCCATCTCGGCGACAACCCCGAACGTGGCAACGACCCACATGACGAACGTCGCCGCTGCGCAAAACACGACGAGAGGAACGGGTTTGCCGGGATTGTTCTTGCGCCAGTAGACGACGTTCTCGAAGATCTCGTATGCGACGATCCACGTGCCGAGCACCAAGATCGTCGCCCCGATGTAGAACCACGGGCTCGCTTTGAGGGGAGCGTAGAATGTGTAGAGCACGGTCGCGTTGCCGAGCACGATCTCGACCGCAGCCATCGCGGTGCCGACGAGCATCACGATCCATCCGACCCACCCCACCGCCACCGCGCGCTCTCGTGGAATCGCGCGATAGGTGACGAAGAGCGAGAGCCCCGTGATGAAGAACGTCGTAAAGACGAGCGCCATCAGCACGCCGTGCATCGTCAGGATACGATAGTAGTCGAACCACGCGGGGGCGCTCACGGCTCCTGCTCGCGAAAAGCCCTGAAAGACGCCGAAGATTGCACCCAGCGCGATCGCCGCCGTTGCCGTGTACACGTGCGCGATGACGACGCGGTTCTCGCGGCGCATCTGACGATCTGCAATCATACTTTCGCGACCTCGATCTTGCCAAACATATTTTGATGGCCGATGCCGCAGTACTCGTGACAGATCAGCAAGTATTCACCAGGCCGTCGAAAGACGTGCGTCTCCGTGTTCACCCACCCCGGAATCACCATCATGTTGATGTCGGTGCCGGGAACGAAGAAGCCATGCACGACGTCCGTGCTCGTGACGTAGAATGTGACCTTCGCTCCCACCGGAATCGTCAAAACCGAAGGATCGAACGAGAAGACGCGTGCGACGTAGTATGCTTCGTACGATCCGTCCGGCAAACGGCGCAATCCGGGTTTATCAAATGGAGGCGTACGGGCGACTGCACGAGGATCGATTTGCTGCATGCCGCTCGGCGGTACCACGTCGTTTGAGATCGCGGCGACCGCGAGGAGAACGAGAAAGACGACGAGCATCGCCACGCCGAAAATCATCCACGCGCGTTCGTATCTGTGGACGTGCATCTATCGCCACCGGCTTACGAGCAGCCAGTACATTGCGAGCCAAAGCACGACGAACGACAACCCCATGACGAAGACGAACCGCAGCGTTCCAACGAGCGGCGCGTCGCCGTCATCCTTTCTCATGGCGCTTCTGCTCCTCTTCGGTTCCGTATCGCGCCTCGAACTCGTCGCCGAGGCGCTTGAGCAGATTGCGCGCCGTGAGCGTGGCGATGTGCGAGCCCACGACGGCGTCGAATGCTTGCCCGAGCGCGCCGCCCGGCGGCCGGTAATCGCCGACGAGCTCGAGCACGCTCGACGTGTAGTCTTCGTCGGCACGCACCGTCAGCTCGCCGTCGAAGTCGGGGTACGGGCCACCGCCCTCCGGCGTCCAGTGGACGCGCCATGGTTGATCCATGTGCATCGGATCGATGCCGGGAGAGAACGTGACGACGACATCCTTCTTCAGCTCTATGCCGGCGAGTGGAACTCTCAGCGTCATCGCTTCACCGGAGTTAATCCGCTCGCCGACGCCTGCGGCGAGATACTCTCGCGCGCGATGGTACGGACATGCAACGAACGCGCGCTCGGTCAACTGCCCCATGTGCCCTCCTTCTGCGACATCGCGAGTTCCTTGAGCAGACGCGAAGCACTCGCCAAGGCTTCGCGAACGGATTCCAATCGCTCGAGCGTCGGCTCGACGACGCCGTCGATCATGCCCTCAACATTTGCCTGAGCGATCGTCACCATGTTCCCGATTTCGTGCCGCAGCGACTGCTCGGCGATGCGTCGCGATTCCCCGGCGGCGGCCGGGTCTTGGCTCTCCATTGGGCGAGATATTAGCGGATGCTTATGAATAACCCGCGAAGGGGTTAGGCGCGATGAGGCCGTTTTCGGCGAGCTCGTTTCCGCTCTTCAACTCGTTTCCCGATGCCATGGTCGCGGTCGATGGTGAGGGACGCATACGGCTCGTCAACGAACAGGCCGAGCGCCTTTTCGGCTACGGCCGCGACGAGATGCTCGGGCAGCCAATTGAGATGCTCGTGCCGCAGAAGGTGCGCGCGCGGCACGCCGGGCACCGCTCGGCGTACGTCCGCGACCCGAAGACTCGGCCGATGGGGATCGGATTGGAGCTCGCCGGCGTGCGCAAGGACGGGCGCCACGTACCCGTCGAGATCAGTCTCAGCCCGCTCGAGACCGACGAAGGCACGTTCGTGGTCAGCGCCATTCGCGACATCACCGAGCGCAAGGAGTTCGAGCGCACGCTTCAGGCGAAAAACACGGAACTCCAGGCTGCAAATGCCGCCAAGGACCAGTTCCTTGCCTCGATGAGCCACGAGCTGCGAACGCCTCTCAACGCGATCATCGGCTTTACCGGGACGCTGCTCATGCGATTGCCCGGGCCGCTTACCGAGGAACAAGAACAGCAACTACGCATCGTTCAGTCGAGTGGCCGCCATCTGCTCTCGCTCATCAGCGACATTCTCGATCTCGCAAAGATCGAAGCCGGCAAGGTGGAGCTGCACTTGGAACCGATGAGCCTACACGACGTCATCGAGGAAGTCCGCGATTCGTTGCGTTCGATGGCCGCGAGCAAGGGGCTCGAGTTCGACGTCGTGCTGCCGCGCGAACGGACGGTCGTGCGCAGCGATCGCCGCGCGCTCTCGCAGATTCTCATCAACCTTGCAAATAATGCGCTGAAGTATACCGAGAAGGGTTCCGTGACGATCGACGTCTCCACGCGGGCAACAAGCTCGGGTCTCCACTGCGACGTCAACGTGCGGGATACCGGGATCGGGATCAAGCCGCAGGACCGCGAGCGTCTCTTTCAAGCATTCGAACAGCTCGAGCCGCTCTCCAGGCGAAGCGCAGAAGGCGCCGGGCTTGGCCTTCACCTTTCACAGAAACTCTCGAAGCTGATCGGCGCACACCTGAGCTTCATCAGTGAGCCTGGCGAGGGCAGCGTCTTCACGCTCACGCTGCCCGTCGACGCAAAGGCATAGCGTGTCGGCTCGCATCCTCGCCGTCGACGACAACCGCGCGAACTTGGATCTCATGCTCTACCTCCTCGGCGCTTTCGGATACGAGTGCGACGCCGCGGCCGACGGCGTCGGCGGTCTCGAGAGAGCGCGCAACACCCGCTACGACGCAGCCCTGGTCGACATCCTCATGCCCGGCATGGACGGCTACGAGTTTGCGCGACACTTCAAGAGCGACCCGAATCTCTCGTCGGTTCCCCTGATCGCGGTCACGGCGCTCGCGATGCCGGGCGACGACGCGCGCATCGCCAAGGCCGGCTTCGACGGCTACATCCCAAAGCCGATCGATCCCGAACGATTCGTCCAGCAGGTCGAGGGATTTCTGCGCCACGGCAAGGGTGCTGCGGCGCCCCGGCACGCGCAGACGCCCGCTTCGGCCGCGGTCACGACGCCGACGCCCGGTCCGATCATCCTCGCCGTGGACGATCTTCAAACGAATCTCGACGTCGTACGTGCCGCGCTCGTCCCGCTCGGCTATCGCGTAGCGGAGGCCCGCAGCGTGCGCGAGGCGCTCCAGCTGCTCCAAGACGTACGCCCCGATCTCATCATCTGCGACCTGCACATGCCCGGCGAGGGAGGCTTCGAGCTCATCCAGCGGGTGAACGCAAGCGAGCAATGGCGAGCGATTCCATTCGTCTTTCTTTCGTCGACGGCGTGGCAGACAAAGGATCGTCGCCGAGGGATCGAGCTCGGCGCGCGCAAGTTCATCCTCAGGCCGATCGATCCCGAGCGACTCCGCCGCGAGATCGACGAGCTCATTGCAGATGGCGAAGATCCTCGTCGCTGACGACGACGCTTCAAACCGGCTACTTCTCACGACGCTCCTGCGCCACGCCGGGCACACGGTCGTCGAGGCCGCCGACGGGGAGAGCGCGCTGGAGCGCGTTTCTATGGAGCGCCCCGAGCTCGCGCTGATCGATCTCTCGATGCCCGTGCTTTCAGGCGGGGAACTGATCCGGCGGATTCGCGCGGATCCCGCGAACTCCGAGCTCGCTCTCGCACTCTACACGGCCACCCCACCGAACGACGCCGTCCGGGATTTCATGCGGATCTACCGCGTGCGGGCCGCAATCCCCAAACCGTGCGAGCCCGATACATTGCTGCGCATGGTGGAGGCTCTGCTCTCCGCCTGACCGGCCAGCGCGCGGATTCTCAGCTTCTTCCCGGTTGTTTCCCACGTGGGCGTTATAACCGGGGTGAAAGGAGCGCGAGATGAGATTCGTTCCCCTCGTTCGCATGGCGGCCGCTGCGGTCGCCCTTACCTTGACATCATCGGTTCTTATTGCCGCTGCTCACCCGAGCATCGACATCGTTGCGTCCAACTGGAAGTTCACGCCCTCGACAATCGAGCTACACGTCGGGCAACCGACCAGGCTACGACTTACGTCGGCGCAAGGCGTGCACGGACTAAAGTCGGACGAACTCGGAATCCCGCAGACCACGATCATGCCGGGAACTTGGACGACCGTCGTGGTCACGCCGCAAAAGGCCGGGACCTACATCCTCCATTGTACGATCGTCTGCGGAGCCGGTCATCCCAACATGACGCTCACGGTACACGTGGTGCCATGAACCGACGCGCACAAGCGGCAGCATCAGTCCTCGCGATCGCGATATTCGTCTCGCTCGTGTGGCTCTCGCCGGCAGAGATGAAGCGCGCACAGGCGATGCCGCCGTTCGCACAGGCGTACGGAGTTCCTTGCAGCCTATGCCACACGCAGGTCCCCGGCCTCAACGCCTACGGACGCTACGTGCAGCGCACCGGTTACGCGTCCCTCGACGCACACGTGCTCGCGCGCGCCTTGCCGATTTGGATCGGCGAGAACACCTCGTACGATACTCAGGATCCGGCCGCTCCCCATCGGACGCAGTTCGGAAATCTTGCGATTCATGCGGTGGGAGCGATCGGAAACGATTTCACCTACCACTTTCAACAGTGGATTTGGCAGAACGATCAAGCCGGCGATCTCGATACCTTCTGGCTAGCCTACAACAACCTGCTCCACCGCGATGGGCACCTCTTCTTCGGCAAGATCGAAGCTCCGGGACCGTCGTTTTTCAGCCAGTGGTTCGACCTCGCGAGCTTCTCGACGCCGGAGATCACCGTCGGCGAACATCCCTACCAGCTCGACGCCAATCGGTGGGGTGCCAAAATCAACTACATCCATGGAAGCCTCGATGCCGAAGCTGGGTGGCTCGGAAGCGGAGCGGGCTGGGGTGGGACGAGCGATTTCTCGGACGATACCGACAAGACGTTCCAATACAAACTCGCCTTCGCGAGCCCGACGAGCCCCTTCGAGTACGGTGCCTTCGGGTCGACTGGGTCGTTCCCGCTTGCGGAGGGCGGCACCGATCAGTATCATTCGATCGCAGGGTACGTCCAGCGCGATCCGCTCAACGGAATCCCGGGCGTGATCGCAATCTACCAGAGCGCGTACGACGCCAACCCAGGGCTGAGTCTGGCTCCGGCGTCGAGCACCGCTACGACGTTCGAGTTCTACGAGCCCGTACTCGACAAGGGGCTTATCTCGGCACGTGAGGAGTGGACGAACGACGGATTGGGAAATCGCTTGCACACTGGTAACATCGATTTCTCCTATCACATCCTTCCATTCGTCCACGTCTACGTGGAAGACGCTCTCGCGCAATACAACACCCCCGAATGGCGCTACATGATCTGGATCACCGCGCCGATTCGGAACGTGAGATAAGGACCGCATATGAACGCACGCCTCTTGGGACTCGCGACCCTCGCAGCGCTCCTCGCGCTGCCGGTCTCTGCTGCAACGCAGCCGCTGCGGCAGACTGCCGGATCGCAGATCCAGGTGACGTGGTGTCATCCTCACATCCACACGGCCGCACAGCGGCATCCGTGGATCGACGCCTGGGGCCGGTGGCATCCCGGCCCCTTCTTCCCCTACTGGGACGCGTTCTTGGGTGTGTCGTTTCGGAACACCGCGCCGGTCGTAGCGACGGAGATCGATTTCGGGCTCGTCGCCCGCGGCTATCTCGTCGACGTCGCGAGAGACGTCGGTACCTTCTCACCAGGCGTGCTCATCGAGGACCATGAGTTCACGATGGCGCGCGACGTATTTCCCCTCGGAACGGCGTACCCGTTCTGCGAAGTGCTTCGCGTCAAGTACGCAAACGGCACCGCCTGGGAAAATCCTCGCCCGACGATGCCGTGACCATGGAACGCCCAGGAAGAGTTCACGGTAAGGTCGCCATCGTCACGGGAGCGGCGATGGGGATCGGCAGCGCTTGCGCGCGGCTATTAGCTCGCGAGGGCGCGAAGGTCGTCGTCACCGACCTCGACGCGACCGGCGGCGAAGCAACGGCTAAGGCCATACGGGCCGCCGGCGGTGAGGCGACGTTCGTGAAGCACGACGTAGCAAGCGAGAATGAGTGGAAGAACGTCATCGCGTCGGCGTTGCAAGCCTTCGAGCGGGTCGACGTCCTCGTGAACAATGCTGGAATCGGCACGACAGGAAACGTCGCGGACGCCACGCTCGATCAATGGCGCAAGCTGATGAGCATCAACTGCGACGGGGTCTTCCTCGGGACGAAGTACGTCTTCCCCGCGATGAAGCGCGCGGGAGGCGGGTCGATAATCAACATGTCGTCGATCCTCGGCATGGTCGGGCAAGGCGATGCTGCAGCCTATTGCGCGAGCAAAGGCGCGATCAGACTGCTCGCAAAATCGGCGGCGTTGCACGGCGCGCCGCATCGTATCCGCGTGAACTCGATACACCCCGGATACATCGAAACGCCGATGGTAGCGCACTACGTTGCATCGACGGGCGACGAGCAGGCGGCGCGCCGGGCGCTTGCCGATCTGCACCCGCTCGGCCACCTCGGCGAGCCCGACGATATCGCATACGGCGTGCTGTATCTGGCGTCCGACGAGTCCAAATTCGTCACGGGGTCAGAACTCGTGATCGATGGCGGCTACACCGCCCGCTAAAGCGGTACAATCTTCACATGGAGATTCCCGTCAAGATCACCTACCGGCACCTCCACCCATCGGAAGGGCTGACTAGGCTCATCGAACGAGAGGCGAGCAAGCTGAGCCGATTTTACGATCGGATCATGACGTGCGAGGTCCTCGTCGAACAGGAACAACGTCACATTCGACACGGCGCGCCGTTCCACGTTCGCATCGACATCGAGGTTCCCGGCTCGGAGCTCGTGATCGACACGGAGCCGAGTCTACGCGTGACGCCCGCCGGCGACGACGCGGCGGTCACGCGGCACAAGAGCGCCGAGATCGCTGCCATGTACAAGGATCCTGCGCTCGCGGTTCGCGACGCGTTCCGCCGAGCAAAGCGTCGCCTTCAAGACCACGCGCGGCGCGTTCGCTGATTACTGCCGTCCGCTCGGATGGTAGTCGTCGCCCTTGCGGTCGTGCGCGCGCGGGTCGAGGCGCTCCTTGAAGTGGAGCGGCCTTAGTGCTGACATCATGGCATCGATGACCGTATAGCCATTCTCATGCGCGCGCAGCGTCACGACGAGCTCGCTCACCGCGGTCTCGTCGAGAAGCTTCGATATCCGCGCGAACACATGGACGAGCATGCGTCGCATTTGCTCGGTCGGTACGCGATGATGGTGCGCTCGAATACGGTCCGCGAGCACTTGCGCATCTGCTGCTCCTAACGGAACGGATTTTCGCATTCGGTCGGGCCCACTGCCTGTCGCGACGAACTTCTGTCCTTCATCCGTCTCGCCGACTATCGCGATGTCGGTTCCGCGCTCGGGAAGCGCTTGAGCGAGTAACCGCCCTCCCGAGGCTCTTGCGGCGCCGGCGAGAGCATCGTACTCCGTGCGCACGTCTTGCTCGGTCGTGAGAATCGTTTCGAACTGGCTCGCCTCGCCGAGACGACCCGGTACCGCGACGCGCAGGACGATCGGCACGAAACGCGGATCGGGCGCATTCCGCCGCTCTGAAAAGGCGATCGCGTCCTCCGCCGAGTCGACGTATCGGCTACGAGCGACGTGCACTTCGTACTTTTTCAACAGCTCCAGGGCGGAAACGACATCGACGATCGTGCTCATGATGGGCCCTTAACCGCGCTGAAGTGGCGTACGAACCACGCTCGCGCCAGCTCCGCGACGCGCTCCAATGCACCCGGCTCTTCGAAGAGATGCGTTGCGCCCTTTACGAGAACCAAATCGCGTTCGCAGCTCATGCGTTCCATCGCCTGACGATTCACGTCGATGACCACGGTGTCCGCTCCCCCGATAATGAGAAGGGTCGGTGCCGGAACTCTGCCGAGATGATCCATAGCTAGGTCGGACCTGCCCCCCCGAGAGACCACTGCCTTGATTGTTCCAGGCAACGCCGCTGCCGCGACGAGGGCTGCGGCGTCGTACCTCAAGGAACAGGCTAACACCCGGAGGGGAAGGCGATGTGAACGAGCCGTGAAGGCCTATGCCTGTAGCGTCAGGCGGCCACGGCCGATCTCATAGTCGGCCATGCCATAAAAGATGTCGAAAACGCGGTCGGCTCGTTTGTCGATTGCCGTCGGGAAGACGACGTGCCCGACCGTTCCTTGAATCTCTCCGCGCGCCTCCGGCACGAAGAGCGGTTCCGAGGATCGATAGACGATTCGCTCGAGCTGGTCGGCGTCATGCACGATGACGCCGGCGCAGTAGCGCAGGAGCGCCGCTCCGCTCGCGTGCTCGAGCTCGTCGACGCCGTGAATCACGGCAAGCCAGCCCTCCCTAACGCGCACGGGCGGCGCCCCGGCCCCGACCTTGATCGCTCCCCAGTTCGCGTCCGGCAGCGAGAGCCGGTGCGACTCCGTCACGATGCACAGGCTGCTCGCATCGCGCTGCGCATCGGCGAGAGGAACGTATCCGACGCAGATTCCCTCGCGACGTCCGGGCGCAAGGTGCTCGAGCGCGGTAAGCGCGCGCTGTCCCCGCCGCACCGAGACGTCAAGCGTCGGCCGATGATAGAACGCCAAACACTCGACGCCTTTCGGAGAGCGGACCGGTTCCGGAAAAAAGGCGGCATCCTTGTCGGCAAACGACGTCGTCTCGCCCTGAAATCGCAAGGGGCCGAGGCGCTGCCACGCGAGTCCGTCCTCCGAGATCGCAAGCGCGATATCGGGCCCTCGGGGCCCAAAGGCTACGTACGCCATGACGTAACGGTCGATCGCCTCGATGAAGGTTACGCGCGGGTCTTCGCAGCCGTACCCACCGGGCTTGCTGCGCAGCTCGTACGACGCCTCGGGCTCGAGCGCGAATCCCTGTTGTTCCAGCTCGAGCGTCCCGTCTGCCCGCTCGCATGCGCGAAACGATCCGATCCGCGAGATGTTTCCCGGCGCGACCATCCGTGGATAGAGCTGCAACGCCCCCTCGCGCAGGCGCGCGCATGCCGGATTCAAGACGCCCTGCCGTTCGTCCCGCACGCGGCTGGGCTTGAGCGTTACTCCCAATCTCGTGAAGCTACACTCCACAGCGGCGAATCTCCGCAAAGTAGCGCATGAGCATGAACGAGCACATCTCCTCCCGAATCATTCCATTCGTGTCCACTCGTACCTATCGCGACGCATTCATGGTTCATCCGAAGCACGGCATTCGGCTCTCCGACGCTAACCCCGGGTTTAAGGATCCCGATACGGGTAAAGCCAGCGCGGCGAACGAGGTCGCAGCGGACAATCGCAAGCTGCACGGTCTTCAGTACGTCATGTTCGCCGAACAGACGCGTTCTCTGCTCATCTGCCTTCAAGGATTGGATGCTGCGGGGAAGGACGGAACGATCGAGCATGTCTTCGACGCGCTCAATCCACAGGGGGCACGCGTGCACGCGTTCAAAACGCCGTCGCTCGACGAAGCGGCGCACGATTTTCTCTGGCGCGCGCACAATCAGTGCCCCGCGAAGGGTGAGATCGTGATCTTCAATCGCTCGCATTACGAAGACGTTCTCATCGCTCGCGTGCACGATCTCGTCCCAAAGAGCGTCTGGTCGAAACGCTACGAGCTCATCAACGAGTTCGAAAAGGGCCTCTCGCTCGCCGGAACGACGATTCTCAAGTTCTACCTCCACATCAGCGAGGGCGAGCAGCTAAAGCGCTTTAAGAAACGGCTCGACGACCCCACGCGGCATTGGAAGATCAGCGAATCCGACTACGCCGAACGCAACTTCTTCACGCAATATCTCACGGCGTACGAGGACGCGCTCAACAAGACGAGCACGCCGTACGCGCCGTGGTTCGTCATTCCGGCAAACCACAAGTGGTTCCGCAACCTCGTGGTTTCAAAGATCGTCGTCGAGACGCTCGACGCGCTGCATATGACGTTTCCGCCGACCATCGTCGACATCGACGACATCCGTCGCAAATATCATGCCGACGAAGAGGCGGAGCGCTCGGACACGCGATAGGCTGTCCGAGGAAGCTTTTATGAACGCTCCCGCATCGACAACCGGCTCGGCACTCATCGACGCGTACTGGCGCGCTGCGAACTATCTGTCCGTTGGGCAAATCTACCTGCTCGATAATCCGCTTCTCAAGGAGCCTCTGCGGCCCGAACACATAAAACCTCGGCTTCTCGGCCACTGGGGAACGACGCCCGGCCTAAACTTCATCTACGCGCACATGAACCGCGTCATCAAGAAGTACGACGTGAATGCGATTTTCGTGACCGGCCCGGGACACGGCGGCCCGGCGCTACTCGCCAATACCTATCTTGAGGGAACCTACAGCGAGCTCTACCCGAACGTCGGCCTCGACGAGCCCGGCATGCGCAGGCTCTTCAAACAGTTCTCGTTTCCGGGAGGCGTGCCGAGTCATGCCGCTCCCGAGACGCCGGGCTCGATCAACGAGGGCGGCGAGCTCGGCTATTCGATCGCGCACGCATACGGTGCCGTCTTCGACAACCCGGATCTCATCGCGTGCTGCGTCGTCGGCGACGGCGAGGCGGAGACCGGAGCGCTAGCGGCGAGCTGGCATTCGAACAAGTTCCTCAATCCGGTTCGCGACGGTGCCGTGCTCCCGGTGCTCCACCTCAACGGATACAAGATCGCCGGGCCGACCGTACTCGCACGCATCCCGCACGAGGAGCTGGTAGCGCTTTTCGTCGGCTACGGTTACGAGCCGCTCGTCGTCGCGGGCGACGATCCCGCAACGATGCACGAGATGATGGCGAGTGCGCTCGACACCATCGTGGAGCGCATCAAGGCAATACAAGATGAGGCGCGGCGCCGGGGCTTCTCCACGCGTCCTCAATGGCCGATCCTCATCCTCAAGACGCCGAAGGGCTGGACCGGGCCGAAGATCGTCGACGGCGTGCAGGTCGAGGGAACGTTTCGCGCGCATCAGGTTCCGCTTTCGAGCGTGCGCGAGAATCCCGAACATCTCGCGATGCTCGAAGCCTGGATGCGCAGCTACCGTCCCGAAGAACTCTTCGACGCGGAAGGCCGCGTGCACGGCGAGATTGCGGCGCTGGCTCCTCGCGGGGTCCGGCGCATGGGCGCGAATCCGCATGCAAACGGCGGCGCCCTTCTTCACGATCTCGTCATGCCCGAGTTCCGCGATTACGCCGTAGCCGTCCCCTCACCGGGAAGCGTGCGCGCGGAAGCGACGCGCGTGCTCGGCAACCTCCTTCGCGACGTCCTTCGCGACAATCCGCAGAGCTTTCGCGTCGTCGGGCCGGACGAAACCGCGTCGAATCGCCTGACCGCGCTCTTCGAGGTGACCGATCGAACGTCCACCGCCGAGGTCTTTCCATACGACGATCACGTCTCGCCGACCGGGCGCGTGATGGAGGTCTTGAGCGAGCACATCTGCCAAGGATGGCTGGAGGGCTATCTGCTCACCGGCCGGCACGGCTTCTTCTCCTGCTACGAAGCGTTCATCCACATCGTCGACTCGATGTTCAACCAGCATGCAAAGTGGCTGAAGTCCATTCGCGCGATCGGGTGGCGCAGGCCCATCGCCTCGCTCAACTACCTCTTGACGTCGCACGTCTGGAGGCAAGACCACAACGGCTTCAGTCATCAGGATCCCGGCTTCATCGATCACGTAGTCAATAAAAAAGCCGACGTGGTGCGCGTCTATCTTCCGCCCGATGCAAACTGCTTGCTCTCGGTCGCCGATCACTGCCTTCGCAGCCGCAACTACGTGAACGTGATCGTCGCCGGAAAGCAGCCGGAATGGCAGTGGCTCGACATGGACGGCGCCGTCAACCATTGCAGCGCCGGCTTGGGCATCTGGGAGTGGGCGAGCAACGACCAAGGCGCCGAGCCCGACGTCGTCATGGCGTGCTGTGGCGACGTGCCGACGCTCGAAACGCTCGCGGCCGTTACCTTTCTTCGCCGCCATCTGCCGGAACTACGCGTGCGCGTGGTCAACGTCGTGGACCTCATGACGCTGCAGCCGCACAGCGAGCATCCGCACGGCATTCCCGACTCCGACTTCGACGAGATCTTTACGATCGACAAGCCCATCGTCTTCGCTTTCCACGGGTACCCGTGGCTCATCCATCGTTTGACCTACCGGCGTCACGGGCATCACAACCTGCACGTGCGCGGCTACAAAGAAGAAGGAACGACGACGACCCCGTTCGACATGACAGTGCGAAACGAGCTCGATCGCTACCACCTCGCCGGCGACGTCATCGACCGCGTTGCGCGATTGGGCGACACGGCGGCGTACGCCAAACAGTTGATACGAGACACGCTCATCGAGCATCGCTGCTATATCGACGAATACGGCGAGGACCTGCCCGACGTACGAAACTGGCAATGGGCGCGCGACGCGTCGTAACAAAGCGGAAGTGGGCGGCGCGCGCCGCGCAGAAATAACCGCAAGTGGCAGAGCAACAGCCGGGATCCAATCCGCGGCCTCCTCAGGAGCGGCCGCGCAATCCCCCAGGGGCGCAGCCGCGCAGCCCGTGGGGATTCGCTTGGTGGATCGCTCTCGCGTTCCTGATCGTGTGGAACTTCGCGATCTTCTTCCCGCCCCGCCAAAACGCACAAACGGTTCCGTATTCGATATTTCTCGCTCAGGTGCGAGCCGGAAACGTCTCCGCCGTGCACATCACCGGGGACCAGATCGCCGGCGCCTTCGCGCGGCCGTATGCGCAGCCGGCATCGGATATCCGGCGCGTCGATGCGATCGCCGGACAACCCGTGCCAACGGTGAGCCCGCCGCCGAAGACGATCGCATTCGCAACCACGTTTCCCGCAACGCAAGGCGATGGCGGGCTCGTGGCGCTGCTCGAGCAGCACCACGTCATCGTCGACGTCTCGACGACGACGACGCCGTGGTTCTGGCAGATCGTCGGAAGCTGGCTCCCGGCGTTGCTCCTAATCGGCCTCTTCATCTGGTTGCTCTCGTCGATCGGGCGCGGACAGGCGGGGCTGATGAGCAGCTTCGGACGATCGCGCGCAAAGCGCTACGCGGCTGGAATGGAGAAGGTCACGTTCGACGACGTCGCCGCCGCCGAAGCCGCAAAAGAAGACCTTCAAGAAGAGGTCGACTTTCTTCGGCATCCCCAAAAATATCGAGCGATCGGAGCGCGCATTCCGCGCGGCGTGCTGCTCGTCGGCGCGCCCGGCACCGGAAAGACGTTGCTCGCGAAGGCCGTCGCTGGCGAAGCGGGCGTGCCATTTCTCAGCCTCAACGCGTCGGAGTTCGTCGAGATGTTCGTGGGCGTCGGCGCGAGTCGCGTGCGCGATCTCTTCAACCAGGCAAAGGAGATCGCGCCGGCAATCATCTTCATCGACGAGCTGGACGCGGTCGGCCGGCGCCGCGGTGCCGGCATCGGCACGGTAAACGACGAGCGCGAGCAGACGCTCAATCAGCTCCTGGGCGAGCTTGACGGATTCGATTCCCGTTACGACGTCATCATTCTCGCAGCAACGAACCGCCCCGACGTCCTCGACCCGGCGCTGCTGCGCCCCGGACGTTTCGATCGTCAGGTGACGGTCGATCTTCCGGATCGGCCCGGACGCGAGGGCATCCTGCGGATTCACACGCGTCCTATCAAGCTCGGACCGGACATCGATCTCGCCGCGGTTGCGGCGGCTACGATCGGTCTCAGCGGCGCGGATCTCGCGAACCTCTGCAACGAGGCGGCGCTGATTGCCGCTCGCAAAGATCGCACCACCGTCGCGCAGGCGGATTTCTGGGAAGCGCACGACAAGATCCGCTTGGGAGCGACGCACACGCGCCTCGTGGACCCGGGCGAACGCAAGGTCGTGGCATATCATGAGTCAGGGCACGCGATTACCGCGTGGTTGACGCCGGGAGCCGATGCGGTACAGAAGGTCACGATCGTGCCGCGCGGCCGGGCCCTCGGAATGACGGAACAGATTCCCGGCGAGGAGCGGCACAACTTGAGCAGAGCCTATCTCATGGCAAGGCTCGCGGTGATGCTCGGCGGTAGAACGGCGGAAGAACTTGCGCTCGGCGAGATCTCTACCGGCGCCGAGAACGACCTCGTCGAAGCGACAGTGCTTGCGCGCCGCATGGTAGCGCGATGGGGCATGGGAGAGCTCGGACTGCTTGCCTTTCGCACGGACGAGCAACAGCCATTTCTCGGTTACGAGATGGCGCAGGGGAGAGAGTACAGCGAGGCGACGGCGGCGCGCATCGATCGCGACGTCGAGCGTTTGCTCGCGGAGTCACACGAGCACGTGCGCTCGCTGCTGGCCGGCGTGCACGATCGGATCGAGGCGTTGGTCGCGACGCTCCTGCGTGAAGAGACCGTCGACGCAACGGAACTCAAACGTATTCTCGGGCCGCCAGCGCTGCCGAAGCCCGAGACCGCGGCCCCCGTTTAGCGATTGCTTTTCGGCCCAAAGAGCGACTCCCGTTCCGCAAGCTTGCCGAGATTCTGCACGATGACGATCGCAACTACGGTGACGCCGATCGCGTAGAAAAACTCGGCGATCACGCTGCTTCCCGGCCGGAGAAACAAGGCGATGAGATCGCTAATGAACTTGTTCCACGCGCCGGCAGCGATGAGACCGAACGCTATCGTCGCCAGGGAAAGCATCGTGCCGATGTAGGTAGGTTTGAGTTCCATCCGGGTAGCTTTGCTGCGCGTGCTGCGATTACTGCTTCGCGCAACAGCCCGAGCTCATGTGTTGCGCGACTCCGTTGACGGCGCGCACCCACGAGCGCTCGATGCGCGCTCCAACGCCTTTACGGACTCTTTATCGAGCCCCACCGTCGCGTTGCGGGCCGACCCCATCGACGAAGAGTACGGTATGGGATAGGCTGGAATGAAGCGCATCTTTCGGTTCAACTGGATCTTCACGGTCCATATCTTTGTCGTCGTCGCGAGTCTCACCGCGTACGGCTACGGCTCTCTCGTTATCGACGCCTCCGTCGGAAACGCGGTGCAAAGCCAGTTCGCTCTCTACGATGCCTATGGGAACCTCGACGAAGCCTTCGTCGGCGACGAGATACATAGCAGCGTCGCTTGGGCAGCGCTACCGGGTCGTGCATCCTGGCAGCGCGCTGTTGAAAAGCGCATCCTCTCCGAACCGCCGGCCGACCGCGACAGCGTCGCGAGCTGATGGAGCCGTTGACGGGGATTGAACCCGTGGCCTCGTCCTTACCAAGGACGTGCTCTACCACTGAGCTACAACGGCACGCGATCTCTTCATAGGATCTGGAGCGGGCGGCGGGAATCGAACCCGCGACATCAGCTTGGAAGGCTGAGGCATTACCACTATGCAACGCCCGCGAACACTTGGGCAGGGCTGGATTCGAACCAGCGTAGCGCCTTCGCGCGCCAGATTTACAGTCTGGTGCCATTAACCACTCGGCCACCTACCCATGTATTTATTTTCCTGACATAAAAGAAAGAACCGGCCGATTTGGCTCCCTCTGTTCTCCGCCTCGGTTCGCCTCCATCCGCGAAAGTTCGCTCAATATGTCTGCTGATAAGGCTGTTGGGAAGGTTACCCCCTCCCCAAGCGCAGCGGCTACCGTTAGGCGTCTCTCCGACCCTCCCCTGGCGAGGCGCGGCTGGGTCACAATCGGAGCCCTTCCATGAGCCCGGGCTACGGCGAAATGAACTCTAGCACACCTAGCGGTGCCCTATATCCGAGAGGTCCCTCATTAGCATCGCGCATCGGGTAGCATATAGGCGTTGGATTTGAAATGGCGTTTAGCGAAGCGGCGCAAATGCCAGACACATGGCAGATCTGCAAGGAGTGTCGAGCGAGCTTCGAGGCCGAACTCTACGCGTGGTACGGCACAAACAAATACACTGTCGAGAAACTGAACACGCCGCCCTCGTATCGACCCACGACATGCGCCAAGTGCGGTTCCCCGGATTCGCCTAGGCGAAGACGGCTACAGCATTCAACCTAATTGGGCACTACGTTTGTAGCTCTTGCTCCGACATTTCGTTGCGAACCACAAGGGATCCAGATAGCAGAAATCGGCCCACATGATAGGGCAAAGTTGCGCACTTACGCGCAGACGCTAAGCACTTTTACAAAACGCCAAAGAAAAGATGCAGACGGCTGACTATCAAAGCGGTGAAAAGCTTACTTGGAGTGGCGCCGGGAATACATGCTCGCCTTGAACCTCGGCATAGGCTCATGTCCATTCTGCACTGTCCTGCGACTACCCATTAAACAAGCGCGATAAAGTTCACCTCGCATGGCCTCGCTGCGAACAGTATACGCGTGTTCGGCGCGGCAATGTTTACAATGACGCATACGACCGAACCGAGTCGTCTCTGCCAAAGTAACAACCGATGATTCCCAGTCGGTCATGTCATGTGAGGAATGCGGACTGAGTTTGATATCGCTCCTGAGCACGTGTTTCTCCCATTAGTGTAACCCG
>DATKRS010000013.1 GCA_035532035.1 Candidatus Dormiibacterota bacterium | reverse complement strand
GACCACCACGCAACTGGTCGTGAACCAGTCCGGCGCCGCCAGTGCCCCGACCCTATGCGAGTTTCCCGCGTACGCGCTGTAGGCCTCAATCACTTTGACGACGCCGTACGCGCTGACGATGACGATCGCAACCGACATCGCGCAGCCGAAGAGCAATCCGGGGGCAATCCACTGTAGGCGTCGCACGTCACCGGTCTTGGCGCGCAGCATTCGCACGATGCGAGCGACGAGAATCGCGGTGGACGCCAAAAGGAGCAAAAGCAGCGCGAACGATGTGATGGCATACGCAAGTGCGAACGGCGCGAGCTCGTGCAGGTGATGGAGGATGCGTGAGTTGTTGACGGCAGTGACGAGCATCGCAACGAAGATGCCAATCGCCGCGATCGTCAAAAAGGCGCTCAACAGCGCCGCGAACCCGAGGCGCCGCGTGGCGCGGAGCGCGCCGCTCGACGCGAAAGCGTCGAGAACGACGCTGGCGCGCCAGAGCGCAAGCTGGGCGAACACCGCGGCGAGCGCGTTGAACTCCGTGTTCGCCGCGGCGCCGATCGTCACGGAAAGCAACGCAGCGCCCATCACAAACGAATACACTAAGTACAGCGACACTGCGGTCGTGACGCGGTCGTGACGAGAAAACATCTGTACGACCAGCGCGATAATCAGCGGTGGAAGCAGGAGCGCGGCGACGACCAGACCGTCGCCCTCCAGTACGTAACCCAGCCCGACGAGCGCGGCAATGCCGGCGGCGCACACGGTCACGGCACCAGTTCCAAAGGCAGCTATGCGCGCCATGGCCTTGATGATTGGACGAGGGCGCGGAGCGCGCCTGTAAGCCGCACTTGCGCATGGGCAAACCTTCTTTCTGGTTGGGGTTCGCTGCGGTTTTTCTAGGAATCCGTGGGATAATAGCGCATAGACATCGCCCGTGCGGTCGCGGCTCGAAGCTTATGCCTAAAAGAAACCTGCCCTACCTTGCTTTCAGCCGGCCGCGTTACGCCAGTAGTAGACGGGAGAAACATGCACTCCAAATATGACGCGATCGTAATCGGTGGTGGCCACAACGGTCTCGTCGCGGCGTGTTACCTCGCACGCGCGAAATGGAAGGTTCTCGTGCTCGAGCGGCGCTCGATCGTCGGCGGCGCCTGCGTCACCGAAGAGATCTTTCCCGGGTACAAGATATCGACGGCGGCGTACGTCAACAGCCTCTTCCGGCCTGAGATCGTACGCGATCTCAATCTGAAGGCGTATGGCTTCGAGGTGATCGAGCGCAATCCGGCGTCGTTCTCGCCGTTTCTCGACGGGCGATACCTGATGCTCGGGCGCGGCATCGAAGAGGACGCTCGGGAGATCGCGAAGTTCAGCACGCGCGACGCGCACGCATATCCGAAATACGAAGCGATGCTCGGGCGCGTTGCGTCGGTCATCGAGCCGACGCTCATGCAGGCCCCGCCGAATATCCGCCGGCCGAGGCTCGGTGATCTCGTAGCGGCGTTGCGGCTTGGCCGTTCGATGCAACGCCTGGGATCCGCGATGACGCAAGCCGTGGAGGTCCTCACCGGAGCCGCACGGCCGATCCTCGACCGCTGGTTCGAGTCGGAGGAGCTGAAGGGCACGCTTGCGACCGACGCGATCATCGGCGCATTCATGGCGCCATCGATGCCCGGTACCGCCTACGTTCTCTTCCATCACGTGATGGGTGAGACGAACGGCAAGAAAGGGGTGTGGGCCTATATGCGCGGCGGCATGGGCGGCATCACGCAGGCGCTCGCCAAAGCAGCCACGGCTCTCGGCGCCGAGATCCGCACGGACGCCGAGGTTGCGCGGATCGTCGTCAAGAACGGCACGGCGACTGGCGTCGTGCTCGCCAACGGCGACGAGATTGCGGCGCGCACCGTTGCAAGCGGCGTCGACATGCATCACACGTTCGAACGATTCATAGATCCGCAGCTGCTGCCGCCCGACTTTCGGGAAGCGATCGCGCGTATCTCGTACGATAGCGCCTCGCTCAAGATCAATGCTGCAATCGACCGCCTCCCGAGCTTCACCGCGCTCCCGGGACGAGAGCCCGGCGTGCAGCATCACGGCACCGTGCATCTCTGCCCGGATCAGGACTTCATCGAACGGGCGTACGACGATGCAAAATATGGACGCGCTTCGCGGGAGCCCGTCGTCGAGTTCCAAATGCCGTCATCGCTCGATTCCACCCTGGCTCCGCCGGGGAAACACGTCGTCTCGATGTTCGTGCAGTATGCTCCGTACCGTTTGAAAGAGGGTCCGTGGACGGAACGGCTCAAGGACGAGTTTGCCGACCGCTGCTTCGCGATCGTGGAGCGCTACGCACCGGGATTCACGGAATCGGTCATCGACCGCCAAATCTTGACGCCGCCCGATATCGAAGAGCGCTTCGGTCTCACCGGCGGCAACATCTTCCAGGGCTCGATGTCGCTCGACAACCTCTTCGCCTTTCGCCCCGTTCCCGGATACGCCGACTATCGCACTCCGATCGAAAATCTCTACGTGTGCGGTTCCGCGGCGCACCCGGGAGGCGGCGTCATGGGTGCTGCAGGCTATAACGCGGCACGCGTGATGCTGCGACGAGGCGTTACGGTTCCGACTTTACCTCTTGGCCGTTCGCGGGGGAACCGGAGACGCGACGCCCGATCGCGGTCTGCGGACTGACCGACGTTATCTCGATTCTTCCCGTCGGCTGGTTGACCGTGAGGTATCTGCCCGTACCGGGATCGCGAACCTGTGACACCTTCATCACCGCAAAGTATTGCCCGGTGGCAACCCCGCGCGACGATCCGAGATTGATGATGTAGTACCCGCTGTCGACCGCGATGATCCTCCCGGTGAGCGACGGCCCCATCGGCGCAGCGCTCAACGGGCGGCCTCCATCTATGTGCGCCGCAATGATACCGGCCTCGGCGTCGATGAGGTGCCCCATGGTCGATGAAATGAAGTTTGCGTTCTCGTAGCTGCCGTACGTGCCGGTCAAGAAGTCGGCGCCGCCGACGCTCCACGAGTTTGCCGTCTGCGTCTGCTCGTCGTCGAATGCCTCAACGATCTGACCGGTCTCGACGTTCACCACGCGCACCGAGACCTTGATCGTGACGCGACCGCTGCCAAAGTTCCCGGAGAGCGCGCCCGCAACCGAATGTGTGACGTGACTCGTCGTGACGCTCGAGGTGCGGGGTGCGGCCGTTGGGCACCGCGTCTCCATCGTGGGCCTGTAACACGGCGGCGGCGTACCTTCAACCGTGGTTGCGTGCCTGCTCGACACGACGTGGCTCACAACAATATTCTGGCCGAGGCTCGCGCCCGAGCTCCCCGTCTGATCGAACTGGACGACGTTGCCCTCGATCAAGAAGTGTGCGCCGACGAGCCGCGCTGCTCGTACCGCCGTCTCTGGGTCGACCGCGCCTGACGTGTCGAGTCGATGCTCCTGCATCGTGTCGCCGAGCCTCGCGCGCTCCACGACGTTGAACCTGCCGGCGTTCACCAGCCGGTCCGTGACGAGGTCCGAGAGCGCAACGCCGGGCTCGAACTGCCCCCACCAATCACCGGTAAGCCCCTGCGTAGAGAAGTTCATCACCGCCACCGCAGGCTGGGCCTGCTGCGCGAGCCCCGATGAAACGCCCGCGCCGAGACCCAGGCAGAAGACAAACCAAAAAATCCAAAGAAATCTTCCCATGCAGAGCTCCTCTCGTGAGCCTCCACGGCTCCGGATTGCAGCATTGTCGCTTCGAGAACGCGCTCCCTACCGAGAACGCGAGCGACTCGTTCTCTTTGCCGCACGCCGAACAGAGCTTGGACGACGGGAACCAGCGATCAGCGATCACGCTCGATCCAGCCACGTTGAGGCCGGGAGCCCTGGGCTCAACCAGTCAGATGTTCATCCTGTCTTAGCGCTCAACGTTGTAGCACGATTGATGAATATTACCAGAATTGGCCGCAAAACAGAGGGGAACTTGCAAATTGGGGTTGGTACACTTGGGGCGTGGCGACCGAGCATTACGAGGTCATCATCATCGGTACGGGCGCGGGCGGAGGTACGCTCGCGCACACGCTCGCGCCCTCAGGTAGGAAGCTGCTCTTGCTCGAGCGTGGGAACTTCCTACCGCGCGAGCTCGAGAACTGGGACCCCAAGGCCGTGTTCCAGGAAAACCGTTACATCTCGAAAGAGACGTGGCTCGACGCGGACGGCAGGCCGTTTCAGCCGCAGGTTCATTATTTCGTCGGGGGAGCGACCAAGGTGTACGGGGCGTCGCTCTATCGGCTGCGGCCGCAAGATTTTGGAGACGTCCGGCACATCGACGGGGTGTCGCCGGCATGGCCGCTCGGGTACGACGATTTCGAGCCGTATTATTCGAAAGCCGAGTGGTTGTATCAGATTCACGGCAACCGCGGCGAGGATCCGACCGAAGGGTATGCGAGCAAGCCCTATCCGTGGCCGGCCGTGTCCAACGAGCCGCGCATGGCTGCGCTCATGAGCGATCTCGCGGCTGCGGGTTACCACCCGTTCCATGCGCCGTGCGGGATACTGCTCGACGAAGCCGATCCGCCGCGCAGCGCGTGCATCAGATGCAAATGGTGCGACGGGTACCCGTGCCTCGTCCACGCGAAATCCGATGCCGAGGTTCTCGCAGTTCGGCCGATCCTCGACATGCCGAACGTGACGCTCCTGGTCGGAGCAGAGGTCGTCAAACTCGAGACCGGAGACTCAGGCCGCACCGTGACGAAGGTGATCGTCGAGCGACGTGGCGCTCGCGAAGAGTACTCGAGCGACGTCGTCGTCGTCTCTGCCGGCGCTGCGAACTCGGCGAAGCTGCTCCTTCGCTCAGCGAACGACGCGCATCCTCGGGGGCTTGCGAACGGCTCGGGACAGGTCGGGCGCAACTACATGTTCCACAACTGCGCGGCGGTGATGGCCGTCTCGCTCGAGAAAAACCCGACGGTCTTCCAAAAGACGCTGGCCCTCAACGATTTCTACTTCGGCGAGCGCGACTTCGCATATCCGATGGGTAACATTCAAATGGTGGGGAAATCGCAACCCCCGATGTATCGCGGCGAGCGCCCGCGCGAGACCGCCCTGGCACCCGAGTTCACGCTGCAAGAGCTTTCCGATCACTCCGTCGATTTTTGGCTGACGACCGAAGACCTGCCACGTCCCGAGAACCGCATCACCGTCGCGGCGGACGGGACGATCACGCTGTCGTACCAGCCGACGAATAGGGAAGAGTTCGCGCGCCTCTTTCGCCGGCTCGAGGCGATGCTCGGCGGCATCGGCATGCGGCCGCGTCGCCTGCTGCAGCGCAACCACTACTTCGAGCAAGACGTGCCGATCGCCGGCGTCGGGCATCAGGTGGGAACCTGCCGCTTCGGCGTCGATCCGGCTACGACGGTTCTCGACCTCACCTGCAAGACGCACGAGATCGACAATCTCTACGTCGTCGACACGAGTTTCTTCCCCAGCATCGGCGCGGTGAACCCGGCTCTGACCGCGATGGCGAATGCGATCCGGGTCGGCGAACATCTTGCCGAGCGTCTGCGAGGAGGCGCGGCTACGTGATCCTCGTCGCGGCGCTACGCGATAACCTGAACTCGCCCCGTGTGCAGGTCGTAGACGCCGCCGGTAACGTGCAAGGATCCGGCTCTTACCGCGTCGTCGACGATATGAGAGCGTTGCGTCATCGCATGCACGTTGCGCCTGACGTTCTCTGATACGGCATTCGCGAGCCAGTCGCCGTGAAGGCCTCTGGCCGCTCGAGCGGCGGGCGCAATCGCCATCACGACGTCTTGAATGTGGCCGGGCTGCGTCGCACCGTCTTTGACGTACGTGAGTGCGGCGCTGACGGCCCCGCAGCTCGAGTGACCGAGCACGAGGATGAGCTTCGATTTGAGAACCGCCACCGAGTACTCGATCGAGCCAAGCCCGTCATCGGTAAGATAGTTCCCCGCCACGCGAACGACGAAGACGTTTCCCGGAACCTGATCGAAGACCGTTTCGACGGGAACGCGCGAGTCCGAGCATCCGAGCACGACGGCAAACGGATTCTGTCCGCTCGCGAGTTCTGCAACGCGCGCCGTGAGCGGAGCGCACTCCGGCCTGCCGGCCGCGAAGCGCGCGTTGCCCGCCTTGAGTTTGGCGAGTGCGTCGGCGGGAGTCGACGCCTCCATCGGCGGGCCGCCGCCGGCCGCATCGGCGGTTCGCGCGGATCCGAGTCCGGCGACGTAGCTCGCCCCCAAAACGAGGGACGTCGCTTTCAGGAATGCGGCGCGGCCGCAGCTATCGGGAGGATCGCTCATGACCTCTTCTTCTCGCTCTCGATTCACATCGCATTCATC
>DATKRS010000012.1 GCA_035532035.1 Candidatus Dormiibacterota bacterium | reverse complement strand
ATCGCTTCGACATACCGGTCACCGACGAGCAGATCGAGAGCATTCCGTTCTGCCGGCCGCCGGAAGGCAGCGCCGAGATGCACTACCTGCGCGCGCGCATGCACGAGCAGGGTTCGTTGCCGCAGCGGCGGCGGGCGTCGGTCGCGCTCACCGTTCCGGCGTTGAGCGCCTTTGACGCGCAGGTCAAGAGTGGCAACGAACGCGAGCATTCGACCACGATGGCGTTCGTCCGTATCCTCAGCACGATCTTGCGCGACCCCACCGTAGGGCCGCGCGTCGTACCGATCGTCGCGGACGAGTCGCGCACGTTCGGCATGGAGGGCCTCTTCCGGCAACTCGGGATCTACTCGTCCGTCGGTCAGCTCTATCAGCCGCAAGATGCCGAGCAGCTCATGTGGTACCGTGAGGATCGGCTCGGCCAGATTCTTCAAGAAGGCATCAACGAAGCTGGCGCGATCTCGTCGTGGATCGCAGCAGGCACGTCGTACTCCAATCATAATCTTCCGATGATCCCGTTCTATATCTTCTACTCGATGTTCGGATTTCAGCGCGTCGGGGATCTCGCATGGGCGGCCGGCGACAGCCGCACGCGCGGTTTTCTGCTCGGCGGAACGTCCGGCCGGACGACGCTCAACGGTGAAGGCTTGCAGCACGAAGACGGCCAGAGCCACGTCATCGCGTCGGTCGTTCCCAACTGCCGCAGCTACGATCCGACGTTCGGCTACGAAGTCGCCGTCATCATCCAAGACGGCCTGCGGCGCATGCTCGCCGAGCAGGAAGACGTATACTACTACATCACGCTGCTCAACGAGAACTACAATCATCCGGAGATGCCCGAGAATGCCGTCGAAGGCATCTTGCGCGGCATGTACCTGCTGCGCGACGGCGGCGTCGGAAACGAGCCGCGCGCGCAGCTCTTCGGCTCCGGCGCGATTTTGCGTGAAGTGCTCGCCGGCGCCGAGCTACTCGAGAAAGACTGGAGCGTGCGTAGCGACGTGTGGAGCACGACCAGCTTCAACCTGCTGCAGCGCGACGGCGTAGCGGTGCAGCGCTGGAACATGTTGCATCCGGGCGAGCCGCGCAAGCGCTCGTACGTCGAGCAATGCCTGGAAGGGCGAGCCGGTCCGGGCATCGCAGCCAGCGATTACGTGCGCACGTTCGCCGAGCAGATTCGGCCCTTCGTCACGCCGGCGGGCTCCGGAACGCGACACTACACGACGCTGGGTACCGACGGATACGGCCGCAGCGATTACCGCACGCAGCTTCGCGCCTTCTTCGAGGTCGACCGCCGCTACGTGGCGCTTGCCGCACTCAGCTCGCTCGCAGATGAGGGTGCGATCTCGTGCGACGTGCCGGCAAAGGCGCTCGCGAAGTACGAGATCGATCCCGAAAAGCCCAATCCGGTTACGGTGTAGCGCGCGTGGCGGAAATCGTCGAGCTGCGCGTTCCCGATATCGGCATCTTCAAGGACGTGCCGGTGATCGAAGTGCTCGTCAAGCCCGGTCAGCGCGTCAAACACAACGATTCCCTCATCACGCTCGAGAGCGAAAAGGCCTCGATGGAGATCCCGTCGCCGGCGGAGGGAACGATCGCGGAGGTCAAGGTCAAAGTCGGCGACCCCGTCTCGCAAGGAAGCGTGATTGCGACGATCGAGGCAGCCACGGCTCCAGTGCAACCGGCTGCGCAGCCGCAAGCAGCGCCCGCACCGCAACCGCAAGCAGCGCCCGCGTCGAAGCCGGCGCCGGCGCAACCGAGCGATGGCGCAATCGTTCACGCGAGCCCGTCGATCCGGCGCTTCGCGCGCGAGCTCGGCGTGGACTTGCACGCAATTTCCGGAACGGGACCACACGATCGCATCACGCGCGAGGACGTGCAGGGCTTCGTCAAGGCCGCGCTCGCTGGGGCCGCGGGCAACAGCGGAATCGGCGCCGGCCTGCCGCCGTGGCCGGCGATCGACTTCGCACAATACGGACAGATCGAGCGTCGGCCGCTCTCGCGCATTCGGCGCCTCGCGGGCCCGAATCTCCATCGCAACTGGCTGCAGATTCCGCACATCACGAACTACGACGAAGCGGACGTCACCGGACTCGAGAAGTTTCGCCTAAAGATCAATGCGGAACAGGTAAAAAAGAAGAGCGCGAAGCTCACGATGCTCGCCTTTCTCGTACGGGCGTGCGTCGCGGCGCTCAAGGAGTTCCCGGAGTTCAACAGCTCGCTCGACGGCGACCAGCTCGTCTACAAGAAATATTACAACATCGGCTTCGCCGCCGACACGAAGGACGGGCTCATCGTTCCCGTTCTCAAGAACGCGGACGCAAAGGGACTGCTCGAGATCGCTGCCGAGGCAGCCGAGCTGGCGGCGAAGGCGCGTGAAGGGAAGCTCGGCCTCGCCACGATGAGCGGCGGCTCGTTCACCATCTCGTCGATCGGCGGCATCGGCGGCACGCAGTTCACCCAGATCGTCAACGCTCCCGAGGTCGCGATCCTCGGTGCGACGCGCGTGGCGATGAAACCGGTCTGGAACAGGAAACGCTTCGTTCCGCGCCTCATGCTACCGATTAGCGTCAGCTACGATCACCGCGTCATCGACGGAGCGAGCGCCGCACGTTTTCTCGTCTACGTCGCGAACGCGCTCGCCGATTTCCGCCGGGTGATGCTCTAAGCGCTGTAGTGGCCGAGGTTCACTGGCGAAATGAAGACGTTGTCGCCATGCGATTGCGCGGTAAGCCGTTGTAGCAAAGAGATGCCAAACACGCTGCAGTCCGCCGTCGACGCCGAGACTTTCCTAAGAGGCACGACAGAGACACGACGCGAGCGCGAGAGTGAAGGGGCGACTCACCCGGCGTCGCCCGGCGAGCCGACGCTCGCGTCTTGACTTTGGAGCACGTCGGCGAACGGGAGCCCGAACGTCGCCATCAGTTCCAAGCGTCCGTTAACGCGGAAGTGGGCGAATATTCTTCTCAGGTGTGCTTTCACCGTACCCACAGCTACGTCCAGCTCGCGCGCGATGCGCTCGTTGTGGTAACCCTTGAGCACGAGGCGAAAAACTTCGCTTTCGCGGGCAGTGAGGCCGTGGACACAGCCTGAATGAGCGCCCTCTTGAAGCGCTGAAACCGCCGTCACCTGGGCCGGCCGCTCCATTTATACCGTACCTTCGGGGGGGGTATCCCCTTCCCCCCAGTTCCACCTCGCCGCGGTCGCCTTACGGTTCTGACCCCGCTGCGCCGTCCAGTTCTACGCCATCCGGCCTAAGCGATTGCGCGTAAGCTGAAGGGCATAGGCGATTGGGAGAATAGCGCGCGCCCCCGCGTTCCGCTAGACTTTCAGGCGGAGGGCGTCCCATGAAGTTCTTTGCGCCTGTAGTGGTTCTCGCGTATCTTCTCGGTGCATCGGCAGCGCCAGCGGCGGCGAGGCACATGATCTACCCACGATTCACGCATACACACGTGACGAAGGCGTACTTGTACGTCGACGCCGCCGAAAGAATCCTGGAGGATATTCGTCTCGGCTCGCAAGGCGCACACGGAGCGAGGGCGCTCAACGGCCGCAACCTCCAATCGCTGAGCACGAGCGAAGCCTTGACCGTCAGGCGGGCGCTGGCACAACCAGCGCGCCTCAGCGCACGTACTTGGCGCAGCCTTCCGCGGCCCAAGCCGTTTTTCGGAAACATCGCGGTACCGCGGCGTAACGGGTTCCTCCGAACGTCCCAGGGTACGCGGCGTACACTTAGCGCACCGCCCGCGACTCCGGCTCCGACTGCAAACCAGATCATAATCCAGGAAATCGGCATGGGTCGCTACGACGACCAGGACTGCACGCTGTATCCGTATGTCTTCACTTTTTACTATAACTCTACGACCGGTGCCCTCTCGTCGGAGGCGGCGATACTCGCGACGCCGGCGCAGAGCAGCGCCGCTAGTCTTCCGCGGAGTATGAGCGCATGCTGAGCAGATTCAAGCTCGCGCTGTCGTTTGCGGTTATCGCGATCGTCGTTGCTGCCTGTAACGTTGACTCGCTTCTGAACATTCTATTCTCACCGCAGCCACAGCAGTTCGCGGGCGCCTTCGAGACGCTCGCTGTCGACAATTACGCGAACCCAACGCTCGACCTCAACGACCCGTATTCGGTCGCGAATCAATTAGATCCCATTGGCGATACAGATAACTTCGCACACGAGCTCAAAACTAATTCTGTTACGCCTTGGTCACAAATCGCGCGTCTTACGGACTCTCAGGTTTCGGCGACCTCGTTCCAGCAGTACCAGCAGAGCGTCGACGCGCTTTTCTACGATGGCCACGGCGGCCCTGGCGTAAACGCACTGTATGGCTGGGGTGTCTCGGGTTACGGATACGACGAGCAGGCCTGGGGCGCTGGCGATACGTTAGCCATGGTCGACGGCGATACGATCAATGGCATCGGCGGGAACCAAGGCACGGGCGAGCGCTTTCCGGCGGGCGGAAGGCTAAAGTGGATATTTGACCTCGGCTCTGATACTGTTGCAGCGCCCCCGTTCGTCGACCCCAACGACCCATACTGGACGGCCGACTGGACGCCCGCCTTCGGCGGTTCGCTTCATGGCCTCTACGGCGCATGGCAGGACGTCGGGTCATGCCCGTTCGGTAACCCAAGCCGGACATGCGACGTGGCCAATGGGACAACCGCGAAAGCCTTTGGTGCATACGTTATGCCTGGCGCTCTGTCAGGCAACCCGCTCGAGGGCGAGGATATCCATGACGCATGGGTGTCGGCCTTCATCGCGTCGGGTCAGGATGGCCGCTGGGCGATATGGGAGGATGCGTCGGCGCGAAACGACATCATCAGCGGCCCGGGTAACGGGAGCGCTCCTCCCTCGTACACCTCATCCTTGAGCGGCAGCATCATATTCTATTATCCGGCAAATCCTAACGGCTACAACGTGCAAAGCGTCACGGTCGCGCCTGATACTTTCGCGCTCAATCCGCAGTCGATAGCGAACGAGTCATGGAACGCGCAATCGCTGGCACAGCAATACGAGCCGCAGGCCGTCTCCCCCGTTGTCAACTCCGACAACGGATCCACCTACGTCTCGAAGACGAACTGGGGAGGGGTGCAATACAACTACGGCCAATCCGGCGCGGTAATGTACTTTGGGCCAAAGCCGCGCGACGCCATGGCCTTTTCTCAGAGTACGGCGCTGCAGGCCGCGGAAACCTACGTTAGCAGTACCCTCGGAATGCCGTCAGATGCGGTGCTGTATTCCGTGCTTCAGTTTTGGACGTATTCTCCCTCGACGGGCGCCGCCGTCAACGACGGCTACGAGTTCATCTGGCACCATGCGAACAGCTCGGTCGCGGGATACGACGCGATCAAGGTTGTGGTCGCCGACCGTCATACGTCGGTGAGAACCTGCGTGGACTGGATCTATAACGATCCGCCGATAAAGCCAATATGCGACCAATGGCAGGTGACCACGAGCGATACCCCTTACATCTCCTCAGCCTTTCGCCTGTGGCGTTCGCTTGCCGGTACGAACTCAAACATTCAACCCGCGGGAATGACCTCTATCGACGCTGTAACCGCCGCGAGCGCACTGCCTGCTGGCGCGAACATCACAGCCTATCAACCTGGGCTCTGGATGCCGGGTGCTGACGCCTCCTCAAGTGAAGGCGCTCGATCCGCGTGGATATTCACGATCGGAGGGCGTGAACAAATTGCAGTTGACGCCTATACGGGGCAAATCCTGGGATCGACGACAGAACAATGAGGTTGAGGGGTTTGTCGCTTGCGGCACTCCTGGCAGTTGTCATTGGCGCGTCACCGTCCGGTGCGTCGGTGCCCGCCTCGGATGTGTGGAGCAAACTCGCGATCGCGGTGAGAGAGCATCGAAATGCTGTTTATAATGCAGTCATGGATAACGAGGCGGCGGCGGCGCTCCGTACGGCGGCGCTCGCGCCGACAACTTCCGCCGCTTGCAAGGATGCCTACCTCGCACCGGGCGTGAGGGTCTTTGTTAGCGATCTGTACCTCTTCGGCCTGGGCAATCACGGGGATGGCTTTGGCGAGAACTGCCGCTTCGTTGAGCGCAATATAGTGCGCGGTGCGGCGGTACGGGGCGTGTCCACCTTTAACGACGCCTGGTTGCAGTTCGGGAGTATGCGTCCCCCGACTCCCGAGCCCTTTTTCGATGGCCATGCTGCCTACAGCGTCCCGACGATTCGGCTTAGCGGTGCCGCCATCGTACGGCGGCTCGATGATACCGAGGTTATCGAACTGCACTGCCGCGACCAGAGATACGGCGTGCTGCTCTTCGCCGGCAACGCGCGGCTTTCACTTGTGCGCGCTGCGGCTGTGACGCTAATGACGGGTTACGATGCCGGCGACTTCTATCCGGGGCCACGCGGGCCGCGCGCTCGCAACCTGCTGCTGGCTTTGCCACAGTTTGCGGTTGCAACGACAGTTGAAACGCGACTTGCCGCGACGGCGGGCCGGAAAGTCACCTTCTCGCAAACGGCGGTCGTTCGCCTAGGCGAATTTGGGGTGGGCAAGTCCTGGGACTGGCCGCCGTTGCCACACTTTGGATTCATTGGCCCGTCGTATCACCCGCCCCTAGCGCTGTCGTTCAACCACCCGTTCTATTTTGCCATCGTCTACTGGAGCGCGCACGCGCTGCTCTTTATTGGCTATGTCGCGCACCCGACGCTGAACGCTGAGTAGTGCCCGCACAGCTTCGGGCGTGGGCGCTACGATGGGGCCAGGCGGCATGCGCAACCGTCACGATGGCCTTCCTTGCCTCGGGCGCTGCAGACGCGCGCGCGATCTTGAGTTTCGTGCAGGAAACGGCGTCGGTCGGCAGCGCGCGCGTCGTGATGTTCTTTCCCGGCGGTGTTCCGGCCGGCTGGCACATGGAGGGCTCCGGTACGGACAGCGTCACTGCCGTGTTACCGGAGACGGCGAAGGGAATCGACTTCACGTCGGCACCGGCAATTCGAAGCAGCCCGGTCGAGTCGATCGCGATAGCAAGCGCAAATCGTGCTCTGAGGGTTTCATTTCGGCTTACCGGCGCTGAGCCCGTCACGACTCAAGCCCTTCCATCGGCGCTCGTGTTGCTCATCGGCTCGCAACCCAGGGCCGTAGCGCGGGCAGCGGTGCCGGCGGGTCCCGCTGCGCCTGTAGCCGCGTCGAGCTATACGGTGATTCCGCTGAAGTACGCCGACGTCAGTGAAATCGCCGACATCCTGGTGCAGGGACAACAACTGCAGCCGACCGACAATTTTCACCCCTCGGGCTCGATGTTCTCGCTGCCGACTTCGGGCTTGGGAATGGGAGGAGCGACCGGGGCAAACGATATGTCGGTCGGGGCTGCCGCATCGGCCCCTGCCGAACGCGTCACAGACACGATCGCCGTCGACCGCCGCCTCAATGCGCTCATCCTATCTGGGCCACCCGATGAGATCGCATTGATAAAAGCGCTGGTCTCTCAGATCGATGTCCCGCTGGACAGCGTGATGCTCGATTGCCAGATCGTCGAGCTAACCGAGTCATCGGCACACGACCTCGGACTCGATCTAGCGGCCGGCGCAGGCGGTCCCATTGCCCAGGCAAGCGTAGTGCTTGGAAACACCGCCGGTGCCTTGACCAGCGGCACCGGGAACACGCAGACCGCCGTATCGCTCGAAGGTCAGCTGTACGCGACTATCGCCCACGGCGGCGGCAGGATTCTCGCGACGCCGCGGATCCTCGCGCTCGACGGAACGCCCGCCCAAATCCTTGCGGGCGATGCGATTCCAATCATTCAGTCCACCATCTACCCCGGTTCCACGGCAATAACGCAGGTCTCGACAACGTATGTAACCGTCGGAATCAACCTCCAGATACTACCGCGGATCAGCGGAGACAATCAGGTTCTCTCCTATATTTACGCGGAGGTTTCGAGCGTCGCTGCATACGTTCCGACGCCCGAGGGCAATGTGCCCCAAATAAGTTTGCGCCGAGCGAGCACGGAGGCGCTGGTGCGCGACGGCAGCCCATTCGTGATCGCCGGGTTGCTGCAGGACAACGAGATAAGGAACATGTCCAAGCTCCCGATCCTGGGCGACCTGCCGATCATCGGTGGATTGTTTCGCGTGCGGCACGATTCGACCGCGCGCACCAATCTCTACATCGTGGTGACACCGCACATTATCAGGCAGCGGGCCGAAGCGCCGGCTGCAGCTAGTACCCCCGCGCTGTAGGCTATATAATGCCGACAGGACAGTTCGGCTCCGCGCCGGCCCACCGGGTCATGACGCCCGATGTAGCCCGCACCTGCCGTGCATCGGCCGATGCTCCGCAAAGGCATGTGGCGAAAGGGTTTGCGCGACGCACCGATATTTGCAAGCGCGTTTGCAAAGAGCGCTACCGAATCACCGCCGGCTCATGAGTTGCCGGAGCATGTACTGCAAGATCCCGCCGTGGCGGTAGTACTCGGCTTCGTCGGGAGTATCGATGCGCAGCCGGACGTCGAACGTGCACGATTGACCGCTGTGTGGATGCGTCGCGGTGACGTTTACGGTCATGCGCGGTGAGATGCCGCGCTCGATGCCGGTAACGTCGTAGAGCTCCTCTCCGGTGAGGCCGTACGCCTCGCGGTTCGCGCCCTCGAGATATTCGAGCGGAAGAATCCCCATACCGATAAGATTGCTACGATGGATGCGCTCGAACGACTCGGCGATGACGGCCTTGATGCCGAGCAGATAGGGGCCTTTCGCCGCCCAGTCTCGCGACGATCCCGAGCCGTACTCCTTTCCCGCCAGCACGACGAGCGGCGTGCTGCCTGCGCGGTATTTCATCGCTGCGTCGTAGATCGTCATCTGCTCGCCGGTCGGCAGGTAGCGCGTCATGCCGCCTTCGACGCCCGGCACGAGCAGATTGCGCAATCGCACGTTGGCAAAGGTACCGCGGACCATCACTTCGTGGTTGCCGCGCCGCGCTCCGTACGAGTTGAAGTCCTTCTGTTCGACTCCTCGCTCCATGAGATACGTGCCGGCAGGACTGTTGCGTGCAATGTTTCCCGCGGGCGAGATGTGGTCCGTCGTTACCGAATCCCCGAGCATCGCTAAGACGCGCGCATTTCTGACGTCGGCGGTTGCGGGCGGCTCGGCTTGCATGCCGTCGAAATACGGCGGCCGCTTCACGTACTCGGACTTCGGATCCCATGAAAAGCGCTCGCTCTTGCCCACGGCGATATTCGCCCAGTTCTCGTCTCCCTTGAAGACGTCGGCATAGCGCCGCTTGAACATCTGGTCGGTAATGCAGGCCGTCACGGTCTGCGCGATCTCTTCGTTGCTCGGCCAGATGTCGCGCAAGTACACCGGCCCTTCCCTCCCGATGCCCAACGGCTCCGACGTGAGATCGACGTCCATGCGCCCCGCGAGCGCATACGCGACGACGAGCGGCGGCGACGCAAGGTAGTTCGCGCGTACCTGCGGGTGGATGCGCCCCTCGAAGTTCCGGTTGCCCGAAAGTACCGCTGCAACGATGAGGTCGTGCTCCTCGACGGTGTCGG
The DNA here is from genome assembly GCA_035532035.1 of Candidatus Dormiibacterota bacterium. Taxonomy (NCBI): domain Bacteria; kingdom Bacillati; phylum Candidatus Dormiibacterota; species Candidatus Dormiibacterota bacterium. The sequence continues at coordinate 7,976 of DATKRS010000012.1, read as the reverse complement.
CGACTTCGGCGGGTAGTGGGCCCGAGTTGCCGATGCACGTCGTACACCCATAGCCGACGAGATCGAAGCCGAGCGTGTCCAGGTGACGCTGTAAATCTGCTTTCACGAGGTAGTCGGTGACGACTTGCGATCCCGGTGCGAGCGAAGTCTTGACCCACGGCTTCGTCTGCAAGCCGCGCTCGACGGCGTTGCGCGCGAGAAGCCCGGCACCGATCAGCACCGAGGGATTGGAAGTGTTCGTGCAGCTGGTGATCGCGGCGATCACGACGGCGCCGTCGGAGACGTCCTTTGCCGCGGCATCGGGCACGCTCTGCCCGTCGGCGTCGGCTTCGATATCCCCGATGGCGGCGGTTTGCCCGCCGCCCTCGCTCTCGAACCTTCGCACCGCATTGCCGTTGCCGTCGCGCGCTTTCGCCCATTCGCTCATCGCGGCCACGAAGGTGCTCTTCGCGTCGCGCAGCGGCACGCGATCCTGCGGCCGGCGCGGGCCGGCGATGTTCGGCTCTACCGTGCTCAAGTCGAGCTCCAGCACGTCGCTATAGTGCGGATCCGGCGTCGCATCGGTGCGGAAAAGGCTCTGCGCTTTCGCGTACGCTTCGACGAGCGCCACGTGCTCGGACGCGCGGCCCGTGAAGCGCAGGTATTCGAGCGTGCGATCGTCGATCGGGAACATCGAGACCGTGCATCCGAACTCGGGGGACATGTTCCCGATCGTGACGCGGTCCGCGACGGGCATCGCGCTCAGCCCTTTCCCGAAGAACTCGACGAACTTCCCGACGACGCCGCGCTTGCGCAGCATCTGCGTTACCGTGAGCACGAGGTCCGTCGCAGTGACGCCCTCGCGCAAGGCTCCTGCGAGCCGCACGCCGACGACCTGCGGAATCAGCATGGTGACCGGCTGGCCGAGCATCGCCGCTTCGGCCTCAATGCCGCCTACGCCCCACGCAAGCACGCCGAGCCCATCGACCATCGTCGTGTGCGAATCGGTGCCGACGAGCGTGTCGGGATAGGCGAGCGCCCCCGAAGGATCCGCCGCGAGCCCGCCGCCGCCTCCACCGAAGACCACACGCGCGAGATACTCGATGTTGACCTGGTGCACGATGCCGGTGTCGGGCGGTACGACGCGAAAACCCGATAGCGCTGCTTGGCCCCACTTAAGAAATGCGTAACGCTCGCGATTGCGCTCGAGCTCCAGCGCGGCGTTCTTTGCGAACGCTTCGGGACCGCGGAAGAAGTCGACTTGCACGGAGTGGTCTATCACGAGCTCGACCGGCTGCAGCGGGTTGATCGTCTTCGCGTCTCCGCCCATCGCCGAAATGGCGTCGCGCATCGCAGCCAAATCGACGACGCATGGGACGCCGGTGAAATCTTGCAGCAGAACGCGCGCCGGGCGAAATGCAATTTCCCGCTCCGGCGGCGTCGGAGACCAACGCGCCAGCGCTTCGACGTCGTCGCGTTTGACCGTGCGCCCGTCTTCGCATCGCAGCAGATTCTCGAGCAGAATTTTGATCGAATACGGCAGCCGCGCGAGGTTCGTCAGCCCCGCTTCTTCGAGCGCCCCCAAGCGAAAGTAGCGATAGCTTCGGTCTCCGACCGTCAGCGTTGCGCCTGCGTCAAAACTTCCTGCTCGTTCGATCATCGCACTCGTATGTTCGGGTCACCGTCGGCGTAGCCTTCGACGGCAATCGAGGCCTCGCCCCATAGCAGTCGTTGCAGCGGTTGCGCGACGAGCTCCAATCGCCACGGCGAGAGATCGAGCGCCTCTTCCAGAGCGCGCGGGTCGTGCGGCAACTCGCGCGATACACGTTCGAGCGACGCGCGGGGAACGAGAAGACTCGGCGCGAGATCGTGTTGTCGCGCAATCTCGCCGATCACGATGCTCATGAGCGAAGCGAGCGTGTCGCGCGCGATTCCGAGCGGACGACTCGGCCGTTCGGGAAGTTCGTCCTCCGGCAGCGCCTCCGCCTCGGCAACGGCCTCGAGAATCGCGGCGCCGTACTGCCGGCGCGCAGCCGCATCCAGACGACGCAGTTGCGCGAGGTCGTCGGGGCTCGTAGGTCGCAGCGTCGCCAACCCCGCAACGACGTCATCGGGAATGATGTAGCGCGGCGGGACGTCTCGCCGCCTCGCAGCCCGATCGCGCAGCTTCACGATCGCGCGCAACGCAGCGAGCTCGCGCCGGCTCATTCGCGAGGCTCCCGGCATGCGCAGATAGGCGCGTCGTTCGTCGATGCGATAGCGCTCGAACTGACCGAGCAACGCGCACTCCTCGCGCACCCACTCGAGACGCCCGGTCGAACGCAGCCGCTCGACGAGGTCGTCCTGCATCGGCAAGAGGTGGGCGACGTCGTCGACCAAGTACTCGATCTGGCGAGGCGAGAGGGGGCGCGTGCCCCAATCGCTGACCGTTTGGGACTTCGCGAGCCGTACGTTGCGCAGATCGCGTACCAGTTCGGCAAGCGATACCTGCATGCCGTAGCCGAGAAACGCCGCCGCCACTTGCGTGTCGAAGACGCGCTCCGGAACGCAATCGAACCGATCCGCAAAGATCTTGAGATCGGACGAGAGCGCGTGCCCGACGACTTCGGTCTGCGCCAGCGCTTCCGCCAGCGGCTGCAGGTGCGCGACGGCGATGGGATCGACGATGGCGACGCCGTCTTCGAACGCGAGCTGCACGACCATCAGACGCGGTGAGTAGGTACGCTCGGCATGAAACTCTGTGTCGAGCGCGACGCGCCTCGCGTCGCGGATGCGCGGGCAGAGTGCGTCGAGCGCTTGCGCGCTCGCGATCATCGTAACTCCGGTCACGGTTCGCCCGTCGGTGGAACGTGGTGTCGAAAGTGAAAGTCGAAATGCGGATGATGGTGCTCGAAATACGTGCGCGCGCGCGCTTCGTAACGGTGAACGTAGATCGTCACCTGATTGCCGAAGATCGAAAGAATCGCGCAGACGGGAATGGCCACCGCGCACATCGTCCAGACGTGCACCCACACCGGGACGCGGAAGGTAGCGGCGGTCGCCGTCGCAACGGTTCCGCCGAATCCCGGGATGATGCGCACCGCGATGAGAAAGCCGGGGGAACCGACGGGAAAGCGCTTCACCCATGCCGGCAACCGCGCAAGGTAGGAGTCGAGGTCGAGCAGTCGCGACGCGTGCCGATTGATCCAGTAGCCGAGCATCGCCGCGAGCACGAGTCCGATCGCATCGATGATCGTGCCGAGCACGGGTCCGAAGATCGCACCATTCATAACCGCGAGCGCGTCGGTGACCGAGAACGGCGCCGACGCAACCAACGCGAAGACGGCAATCGCCAGGGGATAGGCAAACGGGTAGTAGGAGCGGATCAGGTGCTCGACGAGCGGTTGATAGCGGATGACGACGACCGCAAGCACGAAGGAAGCGCCGAGGAGCGCTATGGCGGCTAGCCGCCTGATGGAAGTGCTCAAAGGGAGCGCGGTGTGATCGTCGAGACGCTGGTCACGGTACTCTGCGGAGTTGGTCTCTATGCATCGCTTTTCATGCTGGGAAGGGCTCGGCAGGCGGCACGAGGCAGCCTCAGCGAGCCAAGCGTGGTCGAAACGCCCCGCGCCCACCTCGTTGGGCGCGTCTCGAATGCGCTCCTCGGCGCCTGGTATTATCCGGCGCTCGCCGTAGCGGCCTGGCTCCCGCTGCCGCCAGACCTCTTGCTGCTCGTCTTCGCCCTCGTCGCGCTCGCGGCCGCAACGTCGGCCCTCCTTGCGTACTCGCTGCTTTTCGTCACGCGCCGACCGTGCGCGTACTGTTGGACCTCGCATGCAGTCAACTGGTCGCTCGTCGTCTTGTGGGCGCTTCATTCATGGTACTAGCCCCTTGCGGCTCTTGCGCAGCTCTGCTACGATGCTGCAATCTTGAGTGGGCGAGGAACCTTCGCATAACCACCCGGGAGAGGGTGCCGAGTTTGCGACAGAAAGCCGCGACACGGTAACGGCAGATGATCAGAGGCTACGCGTGTGCGCAGCCTCTCTGCTTGTATGTCGTTCGGCGGCGCCGCACCCCTCACTCTTAGGGCAATTGTTCGTCCCAAGATTTGAGAGCGTCGACCATCTCTTTCTCTTTGCCGTCCTTTGGTGGTTCGGCAGAGAACCAAGCGTTAAGAATTTCACCGGCGAGAGCGGGCGTAATCGCGCGGATCGAGAGCGCGAGGACGTTGGCGTCGTTCCACGCGCGTGCGCCGCGTGCCGTCTCCGCGTCGCCGCACAGCGCCGCGCGCGCACCGCGTACTTTGTTCGCGGCAATCGAGACGCCGGTTCCCGTCCAGCAGCAGACGATGCCGCTCGCGCAGGCTCCGCACGCAACCGCCTCGCCCACGGCTCGTCCGACGCTGGGCCAGTCGGCTTGCGCGTGCGGATCGAGCGCGCCGAAGAGCGCGAGATCGTCGCCGCGCTCGCGTAGGTGCCGCTCGAGCGCGTCGGTCAGCTCGCAGCGCAGGTCGCTTCCAAGGGCGATACGCATGGGAGGCGTATTCGCCAGGAATGGATGTACGCCCGGCGTCTACCGTGATGCTGGCACGAGACGCGAGCTCCCACGGGATCGAGGTCTTCATGCTGCGGCGCAGCGAGAAGAGCGCTTTCGCTCCGAACGTCTACGTCTTTCCAGGCGGAACCGTCGACCCGCAAGACCAGCATGCGCAACCGCGCGCGAGCCCGCAAGAGCTGCGCCGCCTCTTCCGGATGGCTTCGCCGCCGAGTCACGACCTTCAAGCAGGCCTCGTTGCGGCCGCACGGCGCGAAGTGTTGGAAGAGACGGGCGTTCGTCTCTCCGATAGCGAGCCGCTGGAGATCTTCTCCCATTGGATTACGCCCACGAGCATCGCGCCACGATACGACGTCTTCTTCTTCGTCGCACGCATGCCGGGCGGGCAGACACCGGTGGCCGATGCGACGGAGACGCACGACGGGCTCTGGATGACTCCCACGGACGCGCTCGCGCGCGGCGACGCGGGGCGCCTTGCGCTGATCTATCCGACGCGCAAGCACCTCGAACGGCTGCGCGGCTTTCGCAGCGTCGCCGAGCTGCTCGCGTTCGCGCGAGCGAAACCGATCCTCACGGTGCTGGCCGAGGGCACCGAGCGCGACGGCTTCGCGTTGCCCGACGCGCTCGAAGGTACGTGGTGAGCGCGATCGCAGATGACGCGCACATCACGCTCGTGCGCGCACCGAATCCTTCGCCGATGACGCTCACCGGAACCAACTCCTACCTGTTGAACTGCGGCGCGGGAGAGGCGCTCGTCATCGATCCTGGGCCGGCGCTCGAACGCCACGTTCGCGCACTGCTCGATGCGGCTGCCCGTATGCAGCTCGCCATTCGCGCTATCGCGATCACGCACGGCCATCCGGATCATGCGCCCGCCGCGGCGGCGCTCTCACGCGAGACCGGCGCCGCGATCTACGCTCACCCTCAATCGGCGGTGCCGCACGATCGCGATCTTTCCCTCGGCGGTTCGCTACGCGTCGGCGAGCTCGAACTGCACGCGATCGACGCTCCCGGCCACACGTTCGATCACGTCGTCTTCTTCGATCCCAAATCGCTCACGCTCTTCACCGGGGACGTGATATTGGGTGAAGGAACGGTCGTCATCGCGCCGCCGGGTGGCGCGATGCGGCCGTATCAGCGCACGCTCGAACACCTTGCGCGCAAGTTCCCGCAGGCGCGCGCTATTCGCGGCGGACACGGCCCGCTCGTGACCGACGCTCAAGCAAAAATCGCGGAGTACATCGCGCATCGGCAGTGGCGGGAAGCACAGCTCCTCGACGCACTTTCGCATGGGCCGCAGACGATTCCCGAGCTCGTGACGCGCATCTACGCCGGCACGCAGCCGGCGCTCTGGCCCGCCGCCGCGCGCCAGTTACTGGCGCATCTCCAAGCGTTGACGCAAGAAGGACGCGTCGTCGCGATGCCCATAGAGCGGCCGCTCACCGCACGCGAGTCGGCGATGCTCAATCCCGACTGGGCCTCGCTCGTCGAAGCCGAGCTCGCCGCCGTGATCGAAGCCGAGCTCGGAAGTGCGTATCGCATCGAGCGCCTCGATCGCTACGCGCTCCTACCACGAGAGGACGATCTTGCCGAACTGTGACGCATCGTCCATGCGCCGCATGGCGGCAACGATCTGCGTCATCGAGAAGACGCGATCGACCGCGGGCTTGAGGCCGTCTTCGAGCAGAGCGAGCATCGCGCCGAAATCCTGCGGGCTTCCCATCGTCGACCCGAGGACCGAGAGCTCGTTCCAAAAGAGCGCAAAAAGCTTGACGTTTGCCTCCGGGTGCGTGCCGCCGTAGAGCACGACGCGACCGCCGGGACGCACGACGCTAAGCGCTTTCGAGAACGTCTCGCCTCCGGACGAATCCACGACGAGATCCACCGGACCGGCGGCCCGCACGTCTTTCTCCCACGAGGAGTTCTCCGCGTAGTTCAGCACGAGGTCGGCGCCGAGTGCGCGCGCGCGCTCGAGCTTCTCCTCGCTACTCGACGTGGCGATGACGCGGGCACCGGCCTGCTTTGCAAAGAGCAAAACGAACGTCTGCACGCCACCGCCGGCTCCCGGAATCAGGACTGTCTCGCCGCGTGCGAGCTTGCCGCGCGTGAAGAGGGCGCGATACGCGGTGAGCCCTCCGAGTGGAATCGCCGCCGCCTCTTCGAACGAAAGATGCGCCGGCTTCGGATAGACGTTGAGCGCCGGCACGCAGACGTATTGCGCAAACGTTCCGGCGCGCGGCATGCCGAGAATCGACGACGCCGGGGAACGCAGCGCCGGATCGTCGCCCCAGTCGAGCATCGGATAGATCACGACATCGCTGCCCGGGTGAAGGCTCGTGACGCCGTCGCCGAGTGCGGCGACCTCGCCGGCCCCGTCGCTGCCGAGCAGCGCGGGGAGTGCGATCTTCGGGTAGAGGCCGCGCGTGACGAAGAGATCGCGATGATTCAGCGCCGCTGCACGGATGCGAACGAGAACCTCTCCCGCTGCCGGCGCGGGCGTAGGAACCTCCTCGAGGACGAGCCGCTCCGGGCCGCCGAGCTCGTGAAGGAGCACCGCACGCATGGCCAACCGGTACGACGCCGCGCACGCCAGGCCTTCGCCACCGTCGCGCCGTACGAGCCACTCCCTATGAAGAAGCGCGGCCGTATTCTGAGGGCGATCTTTCGGGGAATCGCGCGCGTTCAGGAGAGCTTCGAGATCCACATCGGCCCGATCCACGCACGCGGCGTTCCCGCCATCCTGGTCGGCGTCACCGGCATCGTTGCCGCGTCCGGCGTGGCTGCGATGCTCGCGAGAAGCGCCGAGCGCCTTCCCGAAACGCTTCGCGAAGCGCGCGGGTTGTCGGATTCGTTGCGAGGCACGCGCCCGCCACTCAATCCGTGATAGACAACGACGCGCTGGCCGCGCTGATCCGTGAGAGCATTCCCGATGCCGAGGTCGAGATCGTCGATCGAACCGGCACGATGGATCATTTCAACGTCACCGTTCGGTCCGCAGCCTTCAAAGGCAGGACGCTCGTACAACAACATCAGCTGGTCTATGGGGCGCTTCGAGGCGCTCTGCGCGACGGCCGCGTGCATGCGGTCGAGCTCAAGACCATCCACAGGGAGGAATGACCATGCCGCAAGAGATTCGCGACGAGATCGCCCGCGAGATCGGCGCCAACAAGATTCTCGTCTACGGTAAGGGCACGAAGGAGGCTCCGCGCTGCGGATTCACCCTCGAAACGATCGAGTTCTTCGACCGCTTCGGTTACCCGTTCGAAGTCGTCGACGTGCTCGAAAACATGCCCAAGCGCGACGCGCTTGCCGCGATGACGGAGTGGCCGACGCTGCCCAAAGTCTTCATCGACGGGACGTTCTACGGCGATACCGACGTGCTCGGACCGATGGCCGAAAGCGGCGAGCTGCACGCCTTGCTCGAGAAGAGCTTCGGCACTGCGCCGCAACCCAAAACAACGATC